>JAJRQB010000007.1 GCA_024280485.1 Deltaproteobacteria bacterium | reverse complement strand
TCGCGACCAATTAAGCGTGCTTTACGAAGCGGCTAAAATCGTATCCCGCAGCAGCGATCTCGACAAAACCCTCACTGGGCTGCTGAACCTGCTTATGCAACAATTTAAATTCGACTTATGTGTTATCCGCTTCCTCGATGAAAAGAGCATGACCTTGGCGGTTAAGGCCCAAATGGGCATGACCAGTAAACATTTTGGTGAGTCTGAACGCAATCTCGATATGGAAACATATATCGGTGCGACCTTTCTATCTAACACCTCTTCAGTCGTGAACGATACTGCGCAACTCGACAAAATAGAATCTGCACAAATTATACAGCGCGAAAACATCAAGTCTTTCGCTCACTCTCCAATCGTTGTTGAAGGTGAGCCGGTTGGCGTGCTCTCCGCTTTTTCACGTACATCAAAAGGGATATTTACTGATGAGTTCGTTGCCCTGTTTAATAATCTGGCTCGGCAGGTCGGAATCGCGTGGCGCAATCATCAACAACTTATTAAGCTGCTCAGTGCTCACGAGCAAGAACGTGAGCTTCAGATTGCAAAAACGATTCAAATGAGCCTGCTCCCAAATGGGATACCAGAACTCAGCAATGTTGACTTGGCCGGGCTCTGCATCCCGGCCCATGAGGTCGGTGGTGACTACTACGATTTCATTCGTCGTCCGAACGGAAGCCTCGATCTGGTTATTGGCGATGTCTCAGGACACAACATTGGATCTGCTCTGATCATGGCCGAAACGCGGACATTCATCCAGGCGATGCGCCAAATCGAACAACCTTTCGCCATGCTCGATGAATTGAACCGTTTCTTTTGTGAAGATCTCTCCAGAGCAGAACTTTTCGTCAGCATGTTCTATCTTCAATACCATCCGGAAACAGGCGAGCTCATCTATGCCAACGCCGGACACAACAACCCCGTTCTCTGGCGGAGTCAAACCGGGAATTGCGAGTTGTTGGATAGTGAAGGAATGATCTTGGGTATAAAGCCGGATGTCGACTTTGAACAGCGCAAAACAGAACTCGCAAAAGGAGATGTTCTCGTTCTCTACACAGACGGCGTTACTGAAGCCGAGGACAGCAACGGACAGTTTTTTGGCGAACAGCGGCTGAAGACTCTCATTGCGGAGCATCATCATTTGCCCGCAAACCGACTGATCAATCAGATCATGGAACAGATCCGCATGTTCACGGGAAACCGTCATTTTATTGATGATATATCGTTAGTCGTCATGAAGGTTATCCATAAGAATCCACAAAGCCCTGAGGGCAAATAACAAACTGATAAATAATTAAGGTATAATGTAAAAAGTACCTAAAATGACCAAACAAGGAGAGATTGTATGCAACTCAAAACAGAAGAGATAGAAGATATTGTGTTGATTGAGATCCAGGAAGAGCGAATGGACGCGCACAACAGTGGCACTTTCAAAGAGCAGATGCTGGCGCTGTTTGATGAGGGAAAGTGTAAGTTGATCATCGATCTTTCCGCGGTCAGATTTGTTGATTCATCAGGGCTTGGAGCTCTTGTCTCCGGCTTTAAAAATGCCAGCGCACGTGAAGGTAGTCTCAAATTGTGTGGCTTGCAACCTCAGGTAAGATCCATGTTTGAGTTGACGCGGCTACATCGAGTTTTTGAAATTTTTGTTTCAGTTGATGAGGCGCAAGAAAGCTTCTAATGCGGACGACATAATGCCTGAAACGGTTGAAGTTGATATCACAATTCCCAACCAGACCCGCTATCTGGGTCTAATTGGTCGTATTGGCGAGGATCTGGTTCACTCTCTCGGTCGCTACACTGGCGACCGGGAGGTGCTGGCCTACCATCTGAACCTTGTCTTAACTGAAGCAATCACGAACGCCATCTGTCATGCCAATGAAAATGATCCAAACAAACGAATTCAGATTAAGATATCAGCCACGGAAGAAACCTTAAGCATTAAAGTATTCGATGAGGGAGAGGGGTTTGACCTCGCCAAGCGACAACTCGGCGATATGTGTGAAACTGACGAATGCGGTCGTGGCATTCATATTATTCGGAGGCTGATGGATCAAGTCAACTATCGAAGAAGCGATAAACGCAATGTCCTCGAAATGGTTAAGAAGTTGTACTGAAGTCTTTATTCTCCCACTGGTCCAATAATCATATTCGCCAGCTCTGAATGCGTACTAACCCTATGGCCGACCATTACTGTCTCACCAAACGCAATGAATGGCATCTCCCCTTCAGCGGCTGCTATCTGATCGAGCTCGGAATCCCCGATGAAAAGACAGTCTCTTGGTGACACCCCGATTCGCCGAGCAGCTAACAGAAGCATATCTGGGGCAGGCTTCGGATTTTCAACGTCACGACTCGTCACGACAACTTCAAAAAACTGGCTCAGGTCAAAATATTCCAGGACTTTCTGCATACTATTGCCACGATTGGTTGCAACAGCCAACGGAAACCTCTCTGACAGGCGCTTTAATGCGGGCTTAAGATCTGATGGTTCCGTCATCAGCGGAATAAACTCACGAAAGTCAATATCTCGAGAAAAACGAAGCGCGGCTTCAACATCAGTTGCTTTCATCAGCTGAGCGAGGACGACAGGACTACTGGCCGTATGACAAATATGCGCCTCTGCAGAAAGAGGGTCGCTAATCAACGGACAGTTAAATTCAGCAAAAATTCTATTGTAATAGGCCAGGTTCGCACTATGGCTTTCGAAGAGAACTCCATCACAATCGAAAACTACCGCACCCGGATCAAACATTCGGTTTACTTATTCGTAGTAAGACCAATCCTGCCAGTCCGAAAATAATCATTGGCAGAGACAACAACTGCCCCATAGTTGCACCTCCCCACAAATATCCAAGGTGTGCATCTGGCTCACGTACAAATTCTACTAAAAATCTAAAAACACCATAGAGCATAAAAAAACTGAAGAATGGCACACCATCTCGCGTTTTAATTCGGTGCAAAACCCATATCACCAGAAAAAGGACAAACCCCTCGAGTAGCATTTCATAGAGCTGACTCGGATGGCGCGGCAAATCACCGGCATATGGAAAAATCATTCCCCAAGGAGAATCTGTAGTACGTCCCCAAAGCTCTGCATTAATAAAATTTCCGATGCGTCCCAGACCCAAGCCAATTGGAGCTGCTGCGACTATAAGATCACCAATTTTCAACATGGGAAGCTGAAACTTGCGGCAGAATATTAACATGGCGACACAAACACCAAGAAGTCCGCCATGAAAACTCATGCCGCCTTCCCACACTGCAAATATTTTCAAGGGGTGCTCTAGAAAAAAAGAACCGTTATAGAAGATGACAAAACCGAGTCGTCCTCCAAGAATAACGCCCAATACCGCATAAAAAACAAGGTCAGAAAGGCGGTCCTTACTGAGATCAAGACCTCGTCCATTGGCAAGCTTTGCGATCCAGAATGAACCAAAAAGAAAACCGCCCAAGTACATCAAGCCATACCATCGAATAGCCAGTGGTCCAATCTGAAAAATAATTGGATCAAATTGAGGATAAGTCAACATTCAGAATTCCGTTGGCAAGAGTAAATATTCAAATCACACCATCAAACAATTTAACGCAGAGCTGTTGCATATCAGTTGGCATTGACAATTCAAAACTTAGCGATTCCGCTGTGACTGGATGTACAAAAGCGAGTTTAAAAGCAAGTAACATAGGTCGATTCAAAACCAATCCCGCAGAGCTCATCACTCCCCCATAAAGACTGTCACCGAGCAGAGCAGAGCCAATCTCAGACAGATGAGCACGAATCTGATGCGAACGACCCGTTAAGAGCTCAATTTCCAATAATGCCCCCAGCTCACTGGCTAGCCTAGTCTGATATCGCGTGATAGCATTTTTCCCACCATGCTGAACTTTAACCATACGATTAAATTTACGAGAACGAGCCAGCATTGATCTTATTTCATTGGAGGCAGGTTCCGGCGGATTTTCTACCAAAGCAAGATAACGTTTATCGACCTGATGCTCCAGAAAAATTTTACTCAACCCTTTGTGTGCATTTTGATGGACGGAGAAGACCATCAAACCGGAAGTTCCACGATCAAGTCGTTGAACCATGCCAAGTTCAGGTTTTTTTCGATCTGGGGTTGAGCCAAGTAATGCGAGAAGGGCATCATACAAAGTCCCCTTGTAGCGTGATGGTGTTGGCTGAGTATCAATACCTGCAGGCTTATTCAGTACAATCAGATACTTATCTCGATATAATATATGCTCATCTTCAAGTCGAAAAATATCGAAAGGGAGTCCATCGGTATGCATCTCTATTCGCATTCCATTCTCGACGGTCAAGGAGCAGGTTCTAACCCTACGTCCGTTGAGATGAACCCCACCCAGATCTATGATCTGGTGAGCTTCAGTCCGAGAAAGATCAGGTATTTCGTCACAAAGACACTGGTCGAGCCGCAAACCCTGAGCAGAACCACGAGTCGTTATTCGAAATAGTTGTCTGATTCCACGTTTATAGGTTTTACGATTCATATATATGTCCAAATATTCATACCTGTTTATTGAATTTATTTAATTTATCTTCTTGACTTACATGACGCTGATGTTAGTATCTGAGTTAAGAACAACAAGATCTTTGAAAACTCTGGGGTGTTCGCAACGACAGCGGCTGTTTGGCCAACGTTAAGTCAATCCGTCTAAGCGTAAGGTTTTGGTGTGCATGCCTGCAATTTGTAGGAAGCCTTAAAAAGCCTTCGAAGACAAAACTAGATCAAGGTCAACTAGGCGCATTCTCACGGCATCCCGGAGCCGAATTGACAATTGACATCAACTGTCAGGCACGCCTCCCTGCATAACTGCAGGGTGTGTTAACTGGAAGCCGACTGCAACTGGATCGCTCCGATTCAAATCCGGTCGATGAGTAGGTTGGCACCTCGTATTCGGCGCTGCGGAAGCTGTCAATTGTCTTTATAACGGAAAAGCCCCGGCCATAAATGGTCGAGGCTTTTCTTGTAATCAACTAAGTCGCACTATCAACTATCAACCCGCTCTCTCAATTCTTTTCCCGTCTTGAAAAATGGGGTCTTCCGATTTGGAATACTGACAAGTTCACCACTTTTCGGATTTCTTGCTTCACGTGCATCACGCTCGCGAACTGAAAAAGATCCAAAACCTCGTATTTCAACACGATCACCCTGAGACAGGGCATCACCAATACCGTTGAAGATCAGATTGACAACGCTCTCAGCGTCACGTTTGTTGAGGTAATCGTGCCCCAACGACAATTTTTCAATCAATTCACTCTTGGTCATTTTATCCCTCCGCCATCAATCAAGCGACAAACTTACTATTATTACAAGCCCGTCCAAAGATATTGTGGACCTGCTTTCCAGTGTTGACGAGTCTCAAAAACGATATTCCCCAAAGTACTATTGATGATTCGTTCAAATAAGCTAGGTTTCTCAACCTCAGGATAGATGAGGTCGGGGTCATCATCCAGACCAACAAGCTTTGCCGTATAATCAACGGCATCCTGAAAACCACCAAGTTCATCAATCAGACCAACCTTCAGAGCTTGACGGCCACTGAAAATACGGCCATCGGAAAGGCTAAGAACCTTTTCGGCCGGCATTTCACGCCCGAGGCTTACTGCTTCAACAAACTGAGAATGAACGTCATCTATTAACGACTGCATCAATTGTCGTTCATCGTCACTAAATGGACGAGACGCTGATCCGATATCCTTAAATTTCCCAGATTTGATAACGACCGACGAAACACCAACCTTCTCCATCAGACCTTCATAGTTAGGGAAGGACATGATAACGCCGATACTTCCAGTTATTGTTCCAGGATTTGCAAACAAACGTTTCGCAGGTGCTGCTATATAATAGCCCCCAGAGGCAGCTACAGAGGCCATCGACACAATGACAGGCTTCTTCATTTGCAACTTGATGACTTCGTTGTAAATTTCCTGGGATGGGCCAACTGCCCCACCTGGAGAATCAATTCTGAGAATAACGGCTTTGATTGATTTGTTGTCGCGAAAATCGATAATATTTTTATTAAGATCAGCAGATGACATGATTGGTCCTAAAATCTCAATCACACCAATCTTCTCACCAATTGAAACCAAATCAGATGATGATCCGATCTTACCTAACAAAACTGCAAACAACAAAAAAACTAAAAAAATCCCAGCAATAACCAAAGTTGCTAGTAATATCGGGCGTTTACTCATTAGCAGTATCCCCAAAAAAAGGGACCCTGCAAATAATTGCAGGGTCCCAGCACTACAGGTTGATCTTATTTAGTCATCTTGGCCATCGTTACGACCCTTGACACCCTGAAGCAGAGCACCGAGGTTCGAAGTCGCGGTCTTTTGTGCGCCGAGGAACTCATTGACCTCTGCTTTTTCCTTCTGAACATCAATATTCTTGATCGACAGTGCAATCTTACGATCAGCAGTGTCAACATGGAGAACAGCAGCTTCAAGCACATCGCCTACTTTTGCGAAGTCTTTTGCGTCCTCGATTTTTTCCTTGCTCAGTTCCGAAACATGGATCAGACCTTCGATCCCTTCCTCAAGCTCAAGAAATACACCAAAATCGGTGACTGAAGTCACAGCGCCCTTGATGATAGTTCCCGGAGCATAACGAGTCGGGACAGACTCCCAAGGATCGCTATTTAGTTGTTTGAGCCCCAGAGAGAAGCGCTCATTCTCACGGTCAATGTTAAGCACAACTGCCTTAACTACATCGCCCTTTTTGAATGCTTCAGAAGGATGTTTGATCCGCTTGGTCCAGGAAAGGTCCGAGATATGAACCAGGCCGTCAATCCCCTCATCAACCCCGACGAATACGCCGAAATCAGTGATATTTTTGACTTGGCCCTCGATGATAGTACCGATTGGGAATTTCTCGCCAATAACTTCCCAAGGGTTCGGCTCAATCTGCTTGAGGCCGAGAGAAATACGGCGATTATCGGTATCAAGAGCCAGAACGACTGACTCGACATCATCACCGATATTCAGAATTTTATTAGGATGTTTGATCCGCTTGGTCCAGCTCATTTCTGAAACATGAATCAAACCTTCAACGCCCTCTTCAAGCTCAATGAATGCACCGTAATCAGTTAAGCTGACAACCTTACCGGTCACCCTGGTCTCGACTGGGTACTTGGTCTGCACGTCGAGCCATGGATCAGGAGCAATCTGCTTAAGTCCTAGAGAAACACGCTCTTTTTCGCGGTCAAATTTGAGGACCTTGACGTTGATCTTATCACCCACAGCAATAATATCAGAAGGATGCTTCACGCGACCCCACGACATATCTGTGATATGCAGCAGACCGTCTATGCCGCCGAGATCGATAAATGCACCATAATCCGTGAGATTTTTGACAATCCCCTCAACAACCTGATCTTCAGTCAAGTTCTCGAGAGTGCCACTACGCAGGCTCTCACGCTCTTTTTCAAGGAGAACACGACGCGAAAGAACGATATTGCCGCGACGCTTGTTAAGCTTGATAATCTTAAAATCAAAAGTCTCGCCAATAACCTTGTCAAGGTTGCGTACAGGACGCAAATCGACTTGAGATCCAGGAAGGAATGCCATAACGCCGATATCGACTGACAAGCCACCCTTGATACGATTGATGATCCGACCCTCGACAACAGCATCCTCTTCAAGAGAATTCCAGATCTTCTGACGATCGGCTTTCTCTTTAGACAGATTGATCATGCCACTGTCACTTTCACCACCACCGAACAGCACGTCGTAGACATCACCCACATTGACATTGATTTCGCCTTTTTCATCAGCGAACTCACGCAGTGGAATCACACCTTCCGACTTGTAGCCGACATCAACAACAACCGAATCAGGATTCACCTGAACCACGGTCCCTTCGACGACGTCATTGCGCTTGAGCTCAAGGCCACCCTGCTCATACTCATTGAGCATCGCCTCGAAGCTATCTTCTCCAGCTTCTACTTCCATGTCTTCTTCGAACATCTCTTTTTCTTCAACCATTGGGATAAAACCCCCTTACGAATTTCCCGACGCCTTTCGACGGCGAGCTCTTGCGAGACGCGCAAGGTATCACAGCCTTTAAAAAAAACAAAGCAATATTTTTCAGCAGGTTAGTAGGAAATGGGGCAGTAAAAAGCTGAAGATATGCACTCGTCTAGCGATCAAAAACGACCGCGGATTGCCGTGACTGTTAGCTATCGGCTGCATCAAAAACCATCCGAGTCGCGCGTTTCACTCCGCAGCAGAATCCGGCACTTTGCGCGAGAGGGATCTCTATCACCCTAGATCTCCCGGTAAGCCTCTTGCCAGTCTTTCTTTGACGATTCCTAACATTAACGCTAAAACCTGATCTATACCCAAAGCAGTAGAATCGATATCGATGGCATCATCTGCGCGACACAGCGGCGCATGTTCACGGCTGCTATCGGCGGCATCACGAACTCGCACCTCTTCGATCGTCTGCTGCAGATCGACATCCATCCCCTTCGCCTGCAACTCCTCAAAACGTCGGCGACCGCGTTCTTTTGCCGAAGCCGAAAGAAAAAATTTAATTTCGGCCTGCGGGAAAACCACAGTTCCGATATCGCGGCCTTCAAGAACAACCCCACCCTCTTTGCCCAACTGCTGTTGCATCCGCACTAACTCCTCACGTACGGCCGCACAGGCTGCAACCTTCGAGGTCAACAGGCTCACTTCGGGTGCGCGGATCGCGGCCGAGATATCCTCCCCGTCGAGCAAAACCCGCTCTTCGTTACCGCTCCGTTTAAATACGAGCTGCATCTGCCGACAAAGCTGTCTTAAAGCCTGGGCATCGTCGAGACGAATCTGACGACGGGTTGCCAGCAGGGCAACCGCACGGTACATGGCGCCGGTATCTATATTTGTATATCCGAGTTCAGCAGCGAGAGCCTTACTCAGGGTACTCTTGCCGGCCCCCGAAGGACCATCAATCGCAATAATCAGTCTCACCAAGTGTTCATCCTTCAACTAAAGAGTCAATCATTTACCTGGGCCAAAAGATCCCAGAAGTTCGGAAAGGAGGTCGTGGTACAGCCGGTGTCCTCGATCTTTATTTCGGCGCCTGCGGCCTGAGCAGCAACCGCCATACTCATGGCGATGCGATGGTCGCCGAACGAGTTGACCCGTCCACCCTGCAAACGTCCGGTACCGACAATCCGCATCCCATCCTCTAGAGGCTCAACCTGACCGCCAATCTTACCCAGGGTATCGCAAACTGCGGCGATTCGGTCGGTCTCCTTGACCCGCAACTCTTTGGCATCACGGATCAGGGTTTCTCCTTCAGCGAAAACAGCCGCGACACTGACGACCGGAAATTCATCGATCGCCCGCGGTACCAGATCGCCACCAATTTCGATGCCGCGCAGAGCACTATGACGTACCAGCAGATCGGCAACCGGCTCTCCTGAAAGTTCGCGTTTATTCAAAAGCTCAATACTCCCGCCCATCTGCTGCAAGATATCGATAATCCCGCTGCGGGTCGGATTGACGCCGACGTTTTTCAGCAGCAGTTCGGATCCAGGCGTAATCAGAGCTGCGACCAAGAAGAATGCTGCTGAGGAGATATCACCTGGGACGTCAACGTCCCTTCCTTGCAGATTCGCAGGACCGCAGACCGAGGCTCCTCCGGCAAACGACTGAACGTCAACCCCAAAATAGCGCAGCATCCGTTCACTATGGTCACGCGAAAGATGTGGCTCTAAGACACGAGTCACCCCTTCGACCTGCATCCCTGCCAGGAGTACTGCCGATTTCACCTGCGCGCTGGCAACCGGCGAATGATATTCTCCCGCGCGTAACATTCCGCCCTGAATCGCCAAGGGTGCTTTGGTTCCGTGCTCTCGACCACTAATCTGCGCGCCCATTCCGACCAGAGGTTTAATAATACGAGCCATCGGTCGCCGGCGCAGATACTTATCACCGCTCAATACTGAAAAAAACGGCTGAGCTGCTAAAATCCCACTCATCAAACGCATCGTCGTACCGGAATTACCACAATCGATTACATCGCCTGGCTCCTGAAGACCACGAAGGCCCCGCCCCTCTATCAAAAGTTCTTCGCCACGATCCTCGACCTGAACACCCATTTGCTGAAAAGCCGCCAAGGTCGACAAACAATCTTCACCACGCAAAAGACCACGAACCAGACTGGAGCCTTCCGCCAATGCAGCAAACATGATAGCGCGGTGTGAGATTGACTTGTCACCGGGCACGACAATTTCACCCCTAAGCCCCTGACTTGGGAAGATCGTCCTATTTTCTAATTGGTGCATAAAAAATACTTTCTATTTCTTGTCAAAATGTAACCTCAAAGAATGTCATCTCGTAATTGCTTGGACCGCACAAAAAATTCAAAAAGACGATCAACATTGCCCTGACGCACGTCTTCCTTGAGTTCGGCAAAGAAGGTTTCAAACTGCTCCATCATTTCAAGGAGTGCGCTTTGATTTGTCAGTGCGATATCTCGCCACATCGTTGGATCTGAGGATGCTATCCGGGTAAAATCTCGAAAGCCTCCTGCGGAATATTCGAGAATATTCTCTTCATAATGATCATAAGAACCAACGGCGTTTACCAGGGAGTAGGCAACCATATGCGGGAGATGACTGATCGCAGCGAGAACCCGATCATGCTTTTCAGCTGGCATGCAGACCACTTCACTACCAGCGGCTTGCCACATTGCAGTGACAGCTTCAAGTGCCCGCACATCTGTCTGAGAATCAGGAGTCAAAATACAACGCTTCCCCTGATAAAGGGTTGCAAAGGCCGCTTCGGCGCCGCTATTTTCAGTCCCGGCAATAGGATGTCCGGCAACAAAATGGACCCCCTCAGGCACTGCTGGGTTTATTTCGCGTAGCACTTCACCCTTGACACTACCGCCATCAGTCAAAATGGCTCCGGGTTTAAGTGCTGGTGCAATTTCAGCAACCATAGAGGCAAGGGTGCACACCGGAGTCGCCAAAAAAACGATATCAGCGCCCTCAACCGCCTTCTGCGGATCGCGTTCATAACGATCTATGATCCCCAATTTAAGGGCAGCTTCCAAGTTTGGCTTGCCGCGGCCACAACCAATAACCTCACCAACAAAACCGGCCTTTTTAAGCGCCAGCGCCAGTGACCCGCCAATCAACCCGACACCGATCACTGTCATCCGCTCAGCGTAAAAAGCACTCATTCCTTCTCACCCGGCCCGGAAATCGGGTAGGACCCGAGAATTTTCAAAAAATGACAGTAGCCACGCAACTCTTCGATAGCGGTTGAAATTGCTTCATCCTCCACATGTCCAACCAGATCGAGGAAGAAAATATATTCCCAGGCCTTCTGTTTCATCGGACGGCTTTCAATTTTCACCAGATTAATATCGCGCTTACTAAAGGGCTCAAGCATCCGATAAAGGATGCCAGGCACATCGCGAACACTAAACATGATCGAGGTTTTATCACGTCCACTCGGTTCTGGAGTCTTACGTCCGATTACCAAAAAGCGGGTGAAGTTGTTGAAATTGTCTTCAATTTTTGCTTTAACAACCTGCAACCCATACTCACGCGCCGCGGCATGACTGGCAATTGCGGCCACAGATTCATCTTCGGCTGCCATCTGTGCTGCGGCAGCGGTACTCGATAAATCCACCTGCGGAGTATCGGGCAGATTTTCCTCTAGCCAATGACGGCATTGAGCCAAGGCCTGAGGATGAGAAACGACTCTACCGACCTGTTCAAGTTTGCCGGTTTTAGATAGCAGATCGTGAGAAATTTCCAGCATAATTTCGGCGATGACCTGCAACTCAGAACTGATAAACATGTCAAGAGTATGGTTCACGACCCCTTCAGTCGAATTTTCTACCGGAACCACACCATAATGTGCCCTTCCGCGTTCAACCTCTTCAAAAACCGAAGGGATACTCTTCTGCGAAACCAACTGGGCTGACAGGCCAAACTGCTCCATTGCCGCAACATGAGTAAAGGTCGATTGTGGGCCTAAAAAAGCCACCTTCATCGGCAGTTCCAGAGACAAGGAGGCACTAATAATTTCTCGAAATACGCGGCAGACCGATTCATTCGGGAAAGGACCCTGATTACCAGCCTGCAAGCGTTCGAAGATAGCGCGCTCACGGCTCGGCACGTAAAATTCACGGCTTTCACCAGCCTTGGCCTTGCCAACCTCAAGCACGATTTGAGCACGGTTATTGAGCAGACCAAGAATTTGGTCATCAATGTGATCAATCTTATCCCTGAGTTTTTTCAAATTCGGACTCGACATACAACGCCCCTGACCATTGTTTTATAATATTGGAATTAGTTAAAAATACCCGCTTCGTGGGTCAGAAAATGTAGCCTATTCAGGGTTAAAATGCAAACCAGCTCCCTTCTTTTGCCAATTAACTTCCTAGCAAATCAAGCCCTTGACCACGGGCTTTCAGACCGTTAAACTGCCGCGAGAATTATCGTTCAACACTAACGTTCATCTATTTGATAAGAGGTACCAGATGTCAATCATCGCCGAGAAGATTAAAGGCTGCATTGAAAGCTCATCATGGATCCGTCGCATGTTTGAGGAAGGGGCAGCCTTAAGGGCGCAACATGGTGATGACAAGGTTTTTGATTTCACCCTTGGCAACCCGACCATGGAACCACCGAAGGAATTGAAGCAAGAACTAAAGAGACTGGCTGATTCTCCGATTCCAGGCATGCACCGTTACATGAACAATGCTGGCTACGAAGAGACCCGTGCTGCAGTGGCTGAAGTCATTGCCGAGACCTGTACGCAGCAGGTCAAGGCTGATCATATCGTCATGTCGTGCGGGGCGGGGGCAGCCATGAATATTACCCTCAAAACCATCCTGAATCCTGGCGATGAGGTGATCATTCTTACCCCCTTCTTTGTAGAATACAAATTCTACATAGACAATCAGGGCGGCGTGCCGGTTGCCGTAGCGACCGGCGAAAATTTCCAACCTGATCTGGCCGCTATCGAAGCTGCCATTACCGAGAAGACCCGGGCCATAATCATCAACTCACCGAATAACCCAACCGGGGTTATTTATCCGAAATCGGCCCTTATGAAACTCGGTGAGTTGTTAAGGCGCAAAGAGCAGCAGATAGGTCGCCCGATCACCCTGATCTCGGATGAGCCTTATGCCCGAATCAGCTTCGAAGAGCCGGTCGCCAACATTTTCGACTGCGTTGAAAACTCGGTCATCGTCACCTCTCACTCCAAGGATCTGGCCCTGCCAGGCGAACGGATCGGCTACCTGGCGGCAAACCCGGCAATGCCCGAGGTTGAACTCTTCATCCAGGGCGCGATCTTCTGCAATCGGGTTCTCGGTTTTGTCAACGCCCCGGCGCTGATGCAACGACTGGTCACCAAACTGCAGCGTTGCAGCGTTGACATTGGTGAATACCGTAAGAAACGTGATCGTCTTTATAACCACCTGACCGGTCTGGGGTTTAAAATGGTCAAACCCGGTGGCGGATTCTACCTCTTTCCGCAATCACCAATGGAAGATGAAATGGATTTTATCCGCATCGCCCAAAAATACCTGATATTACTGGTCCCTGGTACTGGGTTCGGGGCTCCTGGTTATTTTCGGATTGCCTACTGTGTTGATGACGACATGATTGAACGCAGCCTCGGTGCCTGGGATCAATTAGCCGTAGAGATCGGTCTTAAATAGATACATATCTTTAATATTACACAATAGGACCGTAATTATATCCAATTATGGTCCTATTGTTTGAAACTTGCAACATTCATACTCAACCGTTATATTTAAAGGTGGCTGGGTATGTTACTATCAACTTAAAGCACTTGCTCCGAGGTTTGCCGTGATCCCAATAGCACAACATCTGCCCAAGGCATATTTAAGGCCCTTATCATCGGACCTGCCGAAGACAGAATCGTTGAGCACTCCCCTCCTGAAACAAAATACCGGGACTGATCGCGTCATTGAGGCCGAGTGGCGACCGATTTCAGAAGCTGCCGATGTTTACAAGGCCAAGTCAGCAGACCTCACGCCAAAAGAATCCCCCTTGATAAAAAACCAGCCCCCTTCGCTAGTGACAGAACGCTATCAGCAAATGACCCATCAGCAAACTTTTCAGCGCGGAACCATTCTCGACATTCGGGTCTAAACTAAATTCGTAATCAAGAATGACAATGAGTTACAGTATTAATCAGGTCAGGAAAGGCTTGAACGAAAGTCTGCGACCTGAAGCTGTACGGAATCTCGGCCTCGAAAACTGTTGATTTCGGGTCGGAACAACAGATCAATCTGCCCATGAAGTTGATCAAAGCGATCAGCCATGCCGAACGCGATACAGCCAAGCTGAATTCCTTGTGATTGAACCCTGAAGCGCAGATGTTTTTCACCAACAATTTGCGGGGAGATCAGCTCGAGATTACGGCAGACAAAGGAGGGTTGTGGATTCCCTATCCCGAAGGGAGCCAGTTCGGCTAACTGCACAACAGTTAACATCTCCAATTCCGATAGCTCAACCTCGCCATCGTGTTCGAGCCGAGGAATCAAATCCTCAGCGTTTAACTCCGAGGCTGCAACCCGTTCAAAATCAGCTCGAAACTCATCAACTCGCTCAGCCTTGATTGTCAGGCCCGCCGCTGCCGCATGCCCGCCAAAACCATCAAGACTATTTGCTGAACGGCCAAGGGCGGCAAACAGATGGAATCCGTGGACCGAACGAGCCGACCCTTTGCCCGTGCCGTCTGCCAGCGCGATCATAACTGTCGGGCGATAGTAACGTTCAACAAGCCGGCTAGCGACGATGCCGATTACACCGGGGTGCCAAGCTTCGGCGGCGAGAACCAGACTGTGTTCACCAGCACCTCCTTCATCAACCGCAGCAATAGCCTCATGAAGAGTCTGCTCTTCAAGCTGTTGACGTTCACGGTTACAACGATCCAGGTGCGCAGCCAGCTCTACTACCGGGTCACCTCCAGCACCTAGCAACAGTTTCACCCCCAGCGTTGCATCATCCAAACGCCCGGCAGCATTCAGGCGTGGTGCCAGACGGAAACCAACAGTGCCACAGGTGACCTTGGTCACTTCAGCGACCCGTTTGAGAGCCGCAATTCCAGGGCGCTTCCCCGCATCGAGTAATTGTAGACCGAAACGAACCAGGATCCGGTTGACGCCACCGAGCGGAACCATGTCAGCTATAGTCCCTAGAGCAACCAGATCGAGGCCCTGACGCAGATCAGGTTCAATCCGCTCTGCAAACCAGCCATTTTCGCGCAACCTGCGGCGTAGACTCAGCAGCAGAAAAAAGGCGACACCAACCCCAGCCAGATTCGGCCAGGGAAAACGATTATTTGGCAGATGTGGATTTACCAGTGCCAAACAGGCTGGCAGCCTTTCCGGAGCCTGGTGATGATCAGTAATGATCAGATCAAGGCCAAGCTCGTTAACAAGGTCGGCTTCAACCACTGCCGAGACACCACAATCAACCGACAGCACCAGAGAACACCCGCTCTGTGCCGCGCGGTTGATTGCAGCCCCCGAAAGACCATAACCATCTGTCATCCGTGATGGGAGGTGATACTCAATATCGCCGCCAAAAGCACGCAACGACTCAACCAGTAAAGCGGTGCCAGTAATACCGTCGACATCATAATCACCGTGGACAGAAATCTTCTCCCCTTTAACCAGAGCTTCTTCAAGGCGGGAGACGGCAATCTCCATATCGGGGAGTAGATCAGGATCGGGCAAAGAGTTCAGCTTGGCGTGCAAAAAATCGTACGCAGAGGCCGGGCTAGACTGGCCACGATTGGCCAACACCCTTGCAGTTAATGACATCATCCCGAGTTCAGCTGCCAGTGCTGCGATCTGGTCAACATCGCTTTGCCGTTCAATCCAACGTTTCACCATAGCTTTCATTCGGAATCTTCCAACTTAAACGGTTGGGTACGAACCGGTAGATATTCAACGCGACCGAGCCAGTCATCGGCCCGGCCATCAAAAAAGAGAGTTTCAAGCGCTGAGCCGACAGATTCACTCCAATAATTATTTCGCAGATCGACGGCGCTCCGAACGCCTTCACCAAGGCTGACTTGATAAGGAAAATTATTAATGAAACTGTTATTTTCAATCCGGTAATCTCGCGGTTCAGACGTGATAAACAGGCCTTTGCCATTATGACGAATCAGATTATTGCTGATAACTGGCGAGCCAAAATGAAAGCGAATGGCCGTGCCATTATTTTCGAACAGATTATTTTCGGCCAGAAGGTGGGTATCATGAAAGCGCACAGCGACATGATTGTTGCTGAAGACTGAATGTTCGACAGTTACCCAGGACTGGCGTGAATGAAGCGCACTATTCGCCTGAATAAATCGGCAATAAGAAAAATGGACTTCAGGAGAATCTTCGATATTGATTCCGCCCCAACTCCCAGCTTCGCCTGAAGGATCTGCTGCCATAAAAACAATTGGGGCTTCAGCTGTACCGAGAGCCAGCAATCGCCCTCGAACAATTAATTCACTGCCAGGGAAATAGGGGTGTTCAAGATAGAGGTCCTCACCACTCCGAGGAGTCTCAAAAATCACTTTTGTACCAGGCGCAATGATCAGTTCGGCTCCCGCCTCAAGAACAACATCACCACGGAGACGAACCTCACCCTGCCAATAAATTTTCCCACTGAGAATTTGGCCCAATGGCGACGGCACCAAACTGCATGAGTTCAAGGCAAGGACTAAAAGAAATGAACAAAATAAACGGATCAACATGGCAAGAGGCTATTTTCCGTTAGAAAAAGTAACGGCCCGCCTGTGCGACAGGCTGGCCGTTCTAGAGAAAAACTTATGTACCCCCGGAAGAGGGTTGATTGTTCAAGAAATCAAGCTCTGCCCTAATCTTATCAGAGCCAGGACCTGAAGGATTAATGGTCAGATAACGCTCCCAAGTTTGTTTGGCCTTGCCAAAATCCTGAAGGTCATAGCGATAAACAACCCCCAGGTTGAAGAGACTCTGGGCATGATTCGCATCAACCTTTGCAGCTTTCTCGAAGGCTGCGATCGCCTTGTCAAACCAGCCAACCTTACGATACATAATCCCTTGATCTGTTAGTACGTTCGGGTCATTAGCATTAAGTTCTAACGCTTTATCGTAAGCATCAATCGATTTCATCGGTTGATTCGCATCGAAGTAGGCGTTGCCCAACTGAACCCAGGCATTGCGATTTGTTGGCTCCTTAGCAACTATACCTTCAAGCATTGCCATCTGCTGACCTGCGTTAACCGATGGTGCAGAAGCGACTGGCGCAGACGACGTATTGCGATCAGACTTACGAGCATTGGTGAAAATAACACCGACCAGCACACCGATAACAAGCGCAACAACTGCGAAAAAAATTGTCTCTTTTTTCATTATTGACTCCGCGAAATTGGTCTCAGCTTTTTTTCAACTTACGTTGTTCCCAATATATCAGAATAGGGCTGGCAACGAAAATGGATGAATATGTACCGATCAACACACCAATCAGCATGGCGAAAGCAAAGTTATGGATAACTCCACCACCCAGGACAAAAAGTGCCAGTACGACTAACAAGGTAGTGCCAGATGTCAACATGGTTCGCGACAGGGTATCGTTGATACTGCGGTTCACAATAAAGGAGAAACTCTCTTTATTGTAGCGACCAAGATTCTCGCGGATACGGTCGTAAACAATGATCGTATCATTTAACGAATAACCGATGATCGCCAGAAAAGCTGCGATGATCGGCAGGTCAATCTCTTTACCGAAAAGACTGAAGACGCCAATGGTGATTGCCACATCGTGAATCAGGGCAACGATTGCCCCAACGGCAAAACGGAACTCGAAGCGCCAGGAGATGTAGACCAGAATCCCCAGCATTGCGTAGACAATCGCCTTGATCCCCTTCATCCGTAGATCACTGCCAACCTGTGGGCCGACCATTTCGGTCCGTCGCACATCGACCTTATCGGCACCATAGGTGGTCGCCAACGTCTCCTGCACTTCAATCGAAAGACCTTTGAGCTCTGCAGAGGTTTTCTCCATGCGGATCATGAACTCATTTTCGTCATCACCGAACTGCTGGACAACCATGCTACCAATCTCCAACCCATCGAGAGCCTTCTTAATGTCCGAAGCGTTGGTTGTATCGGTGAAACGGACCTGGACCAGAGTCCCGCCGGCAAAGTCAATGCCGTAGTCTGGGCCACCTTTGCTAATCAGTGAAATAATACCTACTGCCAGCAATACCAGCGAGATTACCAACGCAATCGTTCGCTTGCCAACAAAATCGAAATTAGTATCCGGTTTAATCAACTGCATTTCCAGAACCTCCCTTTAAATGCTCAGCCGCCGCACTTGCCGGCGGTTCAGGAAAAAGTCGAAGACCACTCTTGATACAAAGATCGCCGTAAAGAGTGAGGCGACGATTCCGATTGACAGAGTCACCGCAAAGCCCTTAACCGGACCAGTACCGAACTGGAAAAGGACCAGCGCTGCAAGCAGAGTCGTCAAGTTTGCATCAATGATAGTCATGAAAGCCTTGCTGTACCCAAGGTCAACCGCAACCTTAGGTGCCTTCCCAAGTCTCAATTCTTCACGAATACGCTCGAAGATCAACACATTAGCGTCGACGGCCATACCAACGGTCAGTACGATCCCGGCGATCCCCGGCAGAGTCAGAGTTGCACCAAACAGTGAGAGCATGGCACCAATAAAGAGGACGTTGAGACTCAGGGCAATAACAGCAACCAGACCAGACAGGCTGTAATAGATAATCATTGCACTGACAACCAGTAGACCGCCGACAATAACCGACTTGATCCCCTTGCTGATCGAGTCATGGCCGAGGGAAGGTCCAACAGTACGGTTTTCGAGGATCCTAACCGGCGCTGGCAGTGAACCCGCACGCAGCACAATAGCCAGATCAGTCGCTTCCTGCGATGTAAAGGAACCCGAGATCTGCGCGCTACCGCCAGAGATCCGTTCACGGATAACCGGTGCAGAATAAACTGAATCGTCGAGGACAATCGCCATCCGTTTACCAACATTGGCAGCAGTAAGTTGTTCAAATCGCTTGCCACCGACGCTATTAAAATCGATCGATACATAAGGCTCGTTATAGCGGGTATCGATCCGTACGTTAGCATCTTCGAGGAGATCGCCGGTCAGCGACGTCTTGCTGTAAACCACAATTGGAGTTTCGGTAACCACCCCGTTACTGCTGGTATTACGCTCGAAAAGCAACTGAGTTCCTGGAGGTAGATTACCTTTTTGGGCTTCAGCCACATTGACGGTCTCCGCAACCATCTTGAATTCAAGGCGCGCTGTCTTGCCGATAAGTGAAATCGCCCGCTCGGGATCTTTGATTCCAGGCAATTGAATCAGAATACGATTATCTGACTGCCGTTGCAGGGTCGGCTCACTGACTCCGAACTCATCAACCCGGTTACGCATAGTTTCGAGAGCCTGACGCACAGCGAAATCCGCGATGTTAACCGCTTCTTGCTCACTGAGACGATAGTGCTTTTCGATGTAACCACCAGTGACCGGCAGAGTCTCACCTTCAAGGTTCGGGAAGTTTTCAGCCATTAAGGAATCAACCTGTGCACCTGCGGCGGAGTCATAGACAATAACAACCAGTCGATCTTTCTGACGTCGTTCGATCCGCTTGAAAATGATGTCCTTTTCACGCAGCAAGGCATCAGTCTGGTCACTCAATTAATCAACCCGACTCTCTACCGCCTTATCAACATCAACTCCGAGGACTAGGTGCATCCCCCCCTGCAGGTCAAGACCACGATGGATAGGGTCGACCGCTTTCTGCCACCAACTGGGCAAACTGTCATACATAACGGTCGGCGCCAGTGAGAACATGGCCAGAATCAGGCAGACAAAAACTACCAGACCCCGAATTTTGAGACTATTCGACATAATCGTCGCCACTCCTTTCAAACGAACTTCCTCGAAATTGAGGCATTACTTAATAACGGCCCGTTTCAAGCGTCGCCCTTTACCTCAGTGACAGATGCACGGTTTACTTTGACTTTGACACCCGTTGCCACTTCAACTGTGACAGTTGTTTCTTCAACTGCTGCGACCTTGCCGTGGAGACCACCTGCGGTCACAACTTGATCGCCAGATTTCAGAGCACCGACCAGTGCACGATGTTGTTTAGCTCGTTTCTGCTGCGGACGAATCAACAGAAAGTAGAAGATTGCAAACATCAGGACTAACATAATCAGTCCTTCGTAACCCTGTCCGCCCCCTTTAGAAGCGCCTCCAGCCATGGCAAAAGCTTCAGATACCATTTACTTACATCTCCTTGTGTTGAATAAATCGTTAGTTGAGCAAAAAATAATGTTTTCAGGCTTGTCGCATCCGATAAAAATCGGCTCGATAAGCCTGAAAACAACCCTGTGAGATCGCCTTTCTGGCGCCCTCCATTAACTGTTGGTAATAGTACAAATTGTGTTGTGTATTGAGAACCGATGAAAGAATCTCATTACTTTGGTAAAGATGCCTTAAATAAGCGCGGCTGTAATTACGGCAAACGTAACAGTCACAAGCGGGATCAATCGGTTGCGAATCATCACGAAAACGTGCCTGTTTAATGCTCAGCTTCCCAAAACTAGTGAAAAGCACGCCATTTCTGGCGTTCCGAGTCGGCATGACACAGTCGAACATGTCACAACCACGAGCCACTCCTTCGATCAGGTTTTCAGGAGTACCAACCCCCATCACATAGCGCGGTTTTTCTTGCGGCAATAATGGCAGGCCATATTCCATCACCTGATACATCACCTCAGCTTCTTCGCCCACCGACAAACCACCGAGGGCATAACCCTCGAAGCCAATATCGATCAATTCTTCGGCACTTTGACATCGGAGATCTTCATACATCCCCCCCTGCACGATACCAAACAGAGCGGTTTCGCCGCCTGCCGGTAATGCCTTTCGGCAACGTCCTGCCCAGCGACTCGAGCGAGCAGTCGAGGTGGCAACGTAATCTCGCGCTGCGGGATAAGGGATGCATTCATCGAAAGCCATAACAATGTCTGAACCAAGGGCACACTGAATTTCTATCGATGACTCTGGTGTCAAACGACACTTGTTACCATCGAGGTGTGACTGAAAAGAGACGCCATCTTCATCTATTTTGTTTAAATCTCCGAGGCTGAAAACCTGAAAGCCACCACTATCAGTCAGGATCGGTTTCGACCAATTCATAAACTTATGCAGCCCACCAAGCTGCTGGATCACATCATGCCCTGGGCGCAGATAAAGGTGATAGGTATTCGCTAATAATATCTGAGTACCAATTTCGTCAAGAGCCTCTGGCAAGACACCCTTGACCGTCCCCTGAGTACCAACCGGCATAAAAACAGGGGTCTCTATAACACCGCGGGAGGTTTTGATTCTTCCGTAGCGAGCTGCGCCATCCTGATTTAATAGATCAAATTGAAAAGGGATCAAAGTCTGTCCAACCTGCCGTGACCCTAAAGGATCAACATGCAGTCACCGTAGCTAAAAAAACGAAAGCGCTCAGAAATTGCTTGCTGATAAGCTTCCAAAATAAATTCACGACCCGCCAGAGCGCTCACGAGCATTAGTAGTGTAGATTTTGGCAGGTGAAAATTGGTCACCAAACCATCGACAACCTGAAACTTATAGCCCGGGAAGATAAAAATTTCACTCGCCCCTCGACCAGTCTGCAACTTACCATCTTTATCAATAGCCGTCTCAAGAGTACGAGCTGATGTCGTTCCTAAAGCAATGACCCTACGCCCCTGCAGCTTAGCAAGATTAACTGCAGCTGCCGTGGCTTCAGGCACCTCGTAAACCTCAGAATGCATCCGGTGCTCACGAATATTCTCTACCCGGACCGGCAGAAAAGTCCCGATGCCGACATGCAGGGTCAACGAAACAACAAGAACACCCTTGTCCCTCAATTGCTGCAACAAAGACTCTGTAAAATGAAGCCCGGTCGTAGGAGCCGCTACCGCTCCGGTATTACGTGCAAAGACCGTTTGATAACGCTCACGGTCAAGTGCGCCTTCTTCACGCCGCACATAAGGAGGGAGTGGCAGATGACCAATCTCCTCAACCAATGCCTCAAAATCATCAGCATGGCTAAATCGTGCGATCTTCTGTTGATCTTCCCCGCCAGGCAAGATTTCAGCACAGACTCCCTGCGCAAATTCTATTTGAGTTCCCGGCCGCAAAGGACGAGAGCTACGCCCCAGGCAACGCCAATCTTCAGCTTCCCCCGGTAACCGCTGCAACAAAAGAAGTTCAACCTGGCCACCCGACTTTTTGGTTCCCAGCAGTCGAGCAGGCCTGACTCGCGTATCGTTGAGGACCAGAACATCTCCGGCAACAAATGAGTTGATAATATCAGGGAAACAACCACTAGAGATCTTACCTGCTCGACGTTCAAGACGCATCAATCTCGATGCGTCTCTAGTCGCTGCCGGATACTGAGCTATAAGCTCTTCAGGCAGTATATAATCAAAGTTTTCCAACTGCATCAGACACCACTTTCAACGCCCATTTTCAGGGCAAACCAGCGACCTAGAAAATCATAATTAGAGGTCAAAGTCAAACTCATTTTCCGCACATCAACTGCCGCAACTAATCTGAGTTTCTATAATGTATTTATGCCGCTTTCTGGCCTTAGCACAGCTGAAACGCAACCGACTGGCAAACAATTTGCACATAACCAAGCCAAGATTGACCATTTTTTTTCCGCACTAGAACCATAAGCAATACATTTGGAGAGAATTCAGGCTTCGGCAAAAGCAGAGGGGGGGGGACTCGAATCCGGGCTTTTAACGGGAATATTTAGCCTTTAGACTGCAAAAGTAGAGATTTGATCAGTATATGAATTCCCTTAAAATAAAAATACTCGGTCTAACTATCGGCATAACGATCATTGCCGTCCTGCTTGGGACCTGGCATAACCTGCGAACCCAATCCGCTATGATCGAGCGAATTGCAGCGCACAACAGTCGACTTCTTTCCGATACCATCCGTAGCAGTATTCGCACCGCGATGTCTGTTGGCCGAAATGACGATGTCGCTAGCATTCTCAAGGAAATTGCTGCCGAGGTTACAATCTCCAGCGTCCGCATAATCGATCAAAATGGCAAGATTCTGCTTTCGGCGGACGACCCTGAAATTGGTCAAATGGTTGATGCTGCAGACCTCATGACTTATCGTCGTTCGCCCGGTAAATTCTCTTTCACGTCGCAAACAGAAAACCATTTCACATCCACACTCCCAATTTTCAATGACAAAACTTGCCACCGGTGCCATAGCGCCAAAAACAAAATCCTTGGCATTCTAAACGTCCATCTCAACCTAGATAGTATTGAAATATTGCAGGCTAAGGGACGTGAGGCGAACCTGATCTCTTCGGCGACAATCATCGCCATACTGATCTTCTCGATTACCTTCTTTATTCTCTACTATGTTGACACCCCGATCCGTCAAATGGTCGAGGCTATGACCAAACTTGAAAATGGTGAATTCGATAAAGCATCCACTAACATTACCAGTTCACGCGAAATGTCGACCCTCTCTATCAAATTCAACGGCATGGTAAACCGACTGCAGTCTCTAATCGACTCAACCGTCTCGTACGAACGTGAAACAGCAGTCCATCGCGAGAAACTCTCACACCAGTCTGAGATCGAGAACATGAACGTGACTCTCGAAGATAGACTGCGTGAGATTGAATATTTAAATATCACTCTCGAAGAACGCATCGAAGAGGTTGAAGAGGCAAACTTCAAAATTGCTGACCTTGCCAGCGATCTTGAAGACCGCAATACCAACCTGGCCAGCGCAGTCCATCGCCTGTCATCGCTCTATAAAATGGGATTGGCCGTCAACTCAACAATGGACCTGAACCACCTCTTCAATTTGCTATTGCACCGGGCGATCAGTTCCCTGAATGGCAATATCGGCTACATACTTCTGCTCGATAAAAACCGCAACACGCTCCGCATCGGTGATATTGTCGGATTAAACAGCCCGGATCTGGACCGCTCAATGACTATTGAATTGACCAAGGGTGGAGTTTCAAACTGGGTCATTGAGAACCGTGAACCGATACTGATCCGCAAGATCGGAGATTCTCGTGACTTTTCACGCATGAGCCCTATCGGCTTTGCACGAGAAACAGTTATTTGCGCACCACTCCTCGTCCACGATGAAGTCTTTGGGACCCTAACAATAGCCAATCGCCCCGACGGCGCCACCTTTAGCGAAGAAGACATGGAGATGCTCTCGACAATAGCCGCCCAGGCCAGTGTCGCCATAAAAAATGCCCGCCTCTATGAAGAACAGCAAAATACTTATCTGAACACGGTACATGCGTTGGTTACAGCGATTGAAGCAAGCGACCCCTATACTCGCGGCCACTCCGAACGAGTCACACGCTACTCCCTCGCATTAGGGCGCCACCTCGACCTGCCAGAGTCCTCATTCAAAGATCTCGAACAGGCTGCCATACTTCACGATATTGGCAAGATCGGTATCGATGACTCATTGTTACACAAAGTTGATGAACTCTCGCTCAACGACATCGACCGCCTGCGCCAGCACCCCATGATCGGCATGCGCATCCTGGAGCCAATTCAATTTATGACCCGGGTACGTGAGATCATCGGGCAGCACCATGAGCGCTTTGATGGCCAAGGTTACCCCTTTGGGCTATCTGGTGAAAAATTACTGTTTGAGGCACGTATTCTTTCCGTAGCGGATAGTTTTGACGCCATGACCTCAGACCGACCTTATCGCAAAGCTCTGCCTCAAGAAGTTGCCATCAAGGAACTCGAACAGCATACCGGCACCCAATTCGACCCACGAGTGGTCACTGCGTTTATTGAACTAATCGACAGCGGAATTCTTCCAGGCTAAGAGAGGCCAGAGGGCCAACTTTATGCCCAACTTCATGACCTTCCCACTGCTCAAGCACCTCCTGCGCCCACTGATTATCCTGCTGCTCATACTGGCGGGAACTTCAGTCATTGGCTCTAGCCTGTTGCTGCATAACAGCTTAATAGATTCCGTCGATCTTCAACTCGACCATGCTCAGAAAATGGTTTACCATGACTTAAAACAACGAGAAAATCGGCTCGCTGAGCTTCTTGCTCTCCTCGCACAAAAGCCCGAAGCAATCACGACTGCTGATCTGGAGAAAGAAATCCAAGCATCTCAACCTCTTCTCGACCTTCGACTTTACGACGCGCGCAATAATCTCAGTGATCCACTCCGTAGCCTAACCGACTCTGTCATTCAAAGCGGGATAGCTTTGCGGCATATCACCTTCGATAATTCAAAAGATCTCCATTCACTAACCTTTATTCAACCTGCGGCCTCACCACGTGACGTGCTGCTCTTACAGTTCCTAATCGACCATAAGTTATTGAAAACCATAGCGGATCGCTATCTTTGCGAGCTGTCACTCTACTCCGAGGAAGGTCGTTTATTGGTCAGCAGTGACGATCTGACCAAATCGATTCCGAAGCTCTCAGATGCGCTTCTGACCCGCATTGCGGGTAGTAATAATCTCTACACCTCAAAGATCAAGAATATCGATTTTCGTAGCCTCTACACTCCCCTGCCTCTTGGTGGCGACGGCATGTTCTATCTGGCGACCAGCAAACCACTCGGCAACTTGAACAGCCTGCTGCTGACTCACAGCTGGAGGCTGCTGCTAACTGTTGTTCTAACCCTCGCGATCGGAGCAACGATCTACTATCGCCTCCTGTTGCGCACCCTGACTCCCTTGAAAAATTTACTCGCCACAATCCACCAGATTGCTCAAGGAAACCTTTCCAGTCGTACCAAAATCTCAACAAATTCTCACCTTCACGAGCTGAGCAGTAGTTTCAACCAAATGTTGGGGCAACTCGAAACTCTATATGAGAACCGGCTTGAGGCAGAGAAATCATCAGTCCTTAATCTGGAAACGTTGAAGTACAGTAGTCACTTAAAAAAGAAGAATCTTGAGATTGAAAAAGTAAATATTCAACTCAAGGAACAATACGAGGAATTGTCAGCTCTCTTTATGGTGTCCCGCAGTCTGACATCGTCGCTGGATAAAAACCTTCTACTCGAAAAAGTCTTTAATATTTTAAAAGATACATTGCACTGCGATAGAATCGTTTTATTGCTTTATCGGCCAGGATCAGAATCTCTCGAAGTGACAAAAACCACCGGCTTGGATGCTGGCACTGTCAAGGGACTCTCTTTTAACCTTGGCGAGGGAATCAGCGGCATGGCCGCCGCAAGCATGAAACCAATCTACAGCACCGACCTCAGCACAGATGACCGTAATCTCAATTACAAAGGACGTTGGGTTTCATCAGGCAGTCTGCTCTCAATGCCACTGGTGCTACAGAATCGTTTGATTGGAATTCTGAACATCCATCATCAGCAGATAGATGCATTCAATCAGGTCGCACAACAAATGGCCCAGGCAATTGCCGACCAGACTGCCATCTCGATTGAAAACTCCAGGCTTTATGAAAAGACCAGAACCCTGTCAGCAACCGATGACCTGACCGGATTGGCCAATCGCCGCCAATTCCAGGATTACCTGCAGCGAGAATGGGCGCAGGCACGCCGCTATCATAGTCAATTCAGTCTCTTAATGATAGATATCGACCATTTCAAGAGCTACAACGATACCCATGGACACCTGAAAGGAGATATCACGCTTAAGAAAGTTGCGGCGCTGCTACTGCAGAACACTCGCGGTATCGATCTGGTCGCGCGTTTTGGTGGTGAGGAATTTGTAGTTCTACTGCCAAAATCAGATAAAGAGGGGAGCCTTTCAGTCGCGAACAAACTCTGCAATTGCATAGAAGCGGAATATTTTAGCGGGATGGAAGAGAGCCAGGTCCAGAAGAAGCTGACAGTATCAATCGGAGCAGCGACCTTCCCGACAGACAGTACAGACATTTATGCTCTGCTGAATATGGCCGATGAAGCCCTGTACCAAGTCAAACGAACCGGTCGTAACGCCGCCAAAGTCTGGTCCCGCGAGATGTCACAACTCAACCAACCCATATCGCAGATTAATAGTTCCAGCCCTGATTAAGTGTTTATTTCCCCTCGTACAGAATTTTCCAGTTACGATTTTCATTAACAAGATAAAGCTTCTTCTGCATATCACCATTGAAATTATTTGAGGTGTATTGTTGCAGAAAAGTCGCAACGACCATATTGCGCCCCTCACTGCCCTGTCGCGGATAACCGAATAGTGAAATGCCGCGCAGAGCAATGCTCTGATTAGTTTTCTGACGCAAAACGCGAGACTTGTACGATTTCCAACTCGTCAGGTCGTGCTTGTCACTCCAAAAATCCTGCGAATAACTACCCAGATAATTGGGCAGGTCGATATTTTCCCAGCTACTCCGCCAATTCTCCAGCATTGCCTGAAGTTCAACATTACGGTCTAACCATTGACTGCTAGTCACCCATTCAACGTCGCCACTAATGACGACTGGAGTTACCCCAGGCTCAATATAGCGCCCTATCCGCAGCAACTCTTCGTTCGTTAACGCAATACAGCCCTCGGTGTCACGCGGAGGCCGGCTATAAAGGGTTTTATGGGTACCGTGCAGCCAGATACCATGACCCGTTTTCTGCAAATGGTGATCAAAGACATTGGGATAGTTGACCGGAAAAGCACCAGACCCGTACTTGATGGGTAACTCATCATCTTCAATGTGCCCTGTTACAAAATAAACTCCGCTCGGCGTCTTCAAATCCCCTGTCCGATACTTATTGCCCGGTTCCTGACCGAGGACAACATAATAATCATCAACTAATTGGGGGGGTAAGCCGACACCGGAATTGCGGAAAACATAAAGTCGATTTGTCGATTTGTCGACAAGTAGTGCGTATTTAATTGTCGTATCAAGAGCAATAAATGCTGCAGGAATTTTTTTATCCTGCAAAAGATTAAGGTAGCCTTGCAGGCGCGCCTGAGCTTCTCGCCGCAGATCCTCAACTTGCTCATCATTCTGGTCAGATTTGAGACCGGCAATAAGATCGGCACCACCCAACCGCTCCAGTCGCTCGAAGCGGGCGACCAGAAGATCACCGTAAACCAGGTGAGCCAATTGAAACTTAGGTACCTTTTTAGTCAGGTCGCGCAACATCACGATCGCATCATCCAGACGATCAACCTGAAAGAGCAACAAGGCCTTAAGTAATTGAGCTTCACAATCGTCAGGATTGTTCTGAAGTCTCTGTTCAAGGCGTTGATAGAGCGCTTTTTGTTGCGGCTGCAGAGGCCCCATCGCTGCCCCCGCCAATATAGCCTTTGCCTGCTCTGCAGGATTAGACGCCACGCCAACAGGCTGAGCGCGCCACAACGCCCAAACACTCACGACCGTAGCAATCAGCAGCAGGGTAATTACTAATATGACAAAACCGCGTCTCAACATCAGAGCACCCGACCCAACGACCTTTCTTCAATAATCACCCAGGTCTGACCACTGCGTCGCAGAACAAAGCTCTTTCGAGTACGATCCTGGTAGCGGTCACTACGATATGTCTGAATGGCTTGAACCTTTGTATTCTCTTTTGTCTCACTAACTAATTTGATCGCATCAAGCTCAACCTCGATAAACTTCGGAGCGGTCACCCGCTTGCGACGTTTTTCCTGCCAGTCACTATGGCTTGAACTCCCTTTCGAAACATATTCCGTCGCATAGCTCTGCAGATAGGTCTCAATGTCTTTTGAAGACCAGGCCTCGGTCCATTTTTTTAAAAACTGTTGTGGCGAAACATGTGCTGACGAATCAGAAATTGCCGAGTCCTGCGAAGTGGCAGATTCGGCAGCAACCGAAAGAGTAACCTTTGAAGGCACAACATCAGCAAGCAACGCCTTGCCTCCAGCTATCGCCGCCGGGGGCTTAACATCGGCCCCTGATCCAGTGAGATGAGACATTTCTTTAGTGGCAACAACGGATATTTGAGGGGACTTCCCAACTTCAATATTCTCTACTGGTGCAACAGGCTCAATCACGACAACCTTATCCTCGGGCGGTATTGTTAGCTCTTGTGCCACAAGAGGTACAGTCTGAGGCAAACCAAGGGTTTGCAACCGGACAGGTTTCGTCTCGTCTTCCAATTGCAAAGCCTTGCCATAGCTGTCACGGGCCATAGCCGCGTATACCATGCCGACGTTATTATAAACGGTAAGATAAGCTTTATCAGTTTCCAAGGCTTGCTTGAGTAATCGCTGTGCCTGATCAAAATCACCCTCGGCCGCATAAAGAGTGGCCAAATTATTGTATGGTCTGGGCGAATCAGCTCCCTGCGCGATCAGGTTCAAGTAGGCCTTTCTGGCAGGATCGAACTGACCCAGAGCCAGCAGGCGATCTGCTTCTTCAATCCCACGCAACCCTTCAACCTTATGTAAATCCACTACAGTGGTAGACGCAGGATCAGGAAGAAAAGAGTAGAGCGCGACTCCTATCAAGGCACCGACCAGGACGCCAAGCAGAAGCATGAGATATCCGGAGTAGGATGGTTCGCGAGTCGCCCGTTCAGAGTCGATGACTTCAATATTGACTGGGGCCTCTTTCAATCGCTCTTGTTCTCGTTCGACCAGAGTCTTTTCTATACGACTGGCCATATCGGCAGAAGCGGTACTCTCGGGATGTTCATCCATCCAAATTTCTCCATTGGTCCTGAATAAAATATGAATATCAAATCGATTATAAATTAAACGGCCATAAGTGCAGCGACATCGAACCACTCAGTTGCTACGGTAAATTACTAACAGTGCATTTTACGTAGAAGTCTGTTGAAACTCTAGGGGAAAAGTGGTGCAGCAGATAACCCGGAGAGTTCATCGATACCACTTATCAAGTTAAAATTCTGTATCGCCTGCCCGGCCGCCCCTTTACACAGGTTATCAATCACAGAGACAACGATAACTCGACCAGTCCGTTGATCTGCCACAAGTCCAATATCACAAAGGTTCGTCCCCCGGACATAGGCAATATTAGGCAATTGTCCCTCAGGGAGAATTCGCACAAATGGCTCTTTTGCATAACGTATCTTAAAAACATCCAGGAGCTCAGACGTTGAAAAGCCCTTGGTCTGTGTCGCGTACATTGTCGACAAAATCCCGCGATCAACAGGAAGCAGATGTGGTGTAAAGCTGACCTGTATCGGCTCACCGGACAGATCGCTGAGAGTCTGTTCAATTTCAGGGGTATGCCGGTGGCTGGCTATCCCGTAAGCCTTAAAACCTTCATTTACTTCACAGAACAGACTTGCTTCTTTGGCACCACGACCCGCACCGGTAGTTCCTGACTTGCTGTCTATAATGATTGAATCGGTGGTGATCAATTGCCGTGCAAGCAAAGGCGCAAGTCCAAGCGCAACACTGGTCGGATAACATCCCGGGTTGGCAACCAACCGGGCCTTCTTTATCTGATCACGATAGAGCTCAGGCAGCCCATAGACGGCTTCAGCCAATAACTCCGGACTACTGTGACTTTGATACCACTGCTCATAGACCTGTTGGTCACGTAAGCGATAATCAGCGGACAGATCAACAACCTTGCACCCGGCTTTGAGAAAATCAGGGATAACATCCATCGCACTTTTATGTGGCAACGCCGTAAAAATCACATCGGCCCGCGCAGCGATAGATTCGATGTCGATGGACTCGCATTCCAAATCAAAATACCCACCGAGACTCGGAAAGACCTGGCTGATCGGCACACCTTCATACTGACGCGAAGTGACGGCGACAATTTCTGCCTGCGAGTGCCCTGCAAGCAGCCTGAGCAGTTCGACACCAGTGTAGCCACTGGCGCCGATGACGGCGACTTTAATCATGCGAAGACTCCTTAAAAAACAAAAGGGAAGCCCGGCGGGCTTCCCTTTTGTTTTTGAAACAGATACCCGGCCAGTTGATGGCCCAGGTGATTAACGCTTGGAGAACTGGAAGCTGGCGCGTGCACCCTTACGGCCGTACTTCTTACGTTCTACAACACGGCTGTCACGAGTAATGAACCCGGCCTTTTTCAGGACGCCACGTAAATTCGCGTCAGAAACCAGCAGGGCACGAGTGATGCCGTGCTTGATAGCACCAGCCTGACCCGAAGCACCGCCACCGCAGACGTTAACAAAAACGTCAAACTTGCCAGAGTTATCAGTCACTTCAAATGGCTGACGTACAACCATTTTTGAAGTCTCACGACCAAAATATTCGTCAAGCGTACGCTTGTTGATAATAAATTCACCCGTACCAGGCTTGATCCAAACCCGGGCTACAGATGCTTTTCTTCTACCAGTTGCATAAAACCTTTGATCGGCCATTCGGCAATCTCCTGATCTATCGTTTTAAAGAGCGAGTTCTTTGGGTTGTTGCGCACTGTGTGGATGC
>JAJRQB010000065.1 GCA_024280485.1 Deltaproteobacteria bacterium | reverse complement strand
GTTCACTTCCTATCGCTTCCTTCAGACCCTGCCGTTGCCAGCAACGCCCTTGCGATTCGGATTGTCTTCCCCCTGATCAGGGTGACGCCTGTATCTTGCAACAGGCCGGGTTTGCCAGCTCCGCTGGGCAAACCAAAAAAAGGGCTCCGATCAACTCGGAACCCTTTTTCTTACCGCATTATGTAAAACCTTCTATTGCACAGCTACCCCTTCTACATATTTAGTCGTCAGACCGGTCGGCATGGTGCCGATATCGGTCGGAGTCGGCACAGTGAATGCCAGTGAGAGGCTATTCGCATCGGCAGGATCTGGAGCACCAACCGGAGTGGAACCAAGGATCGGCAGGATAACTCCAACCTCCAACGGTTTGATATAGTAAGTGTTGCTGTTTGAACTATCGGCAACCTCAGTCCCCGCAGGAATATTGACGATTTTATTCTCGATATCATCGTTCAGGATGAAGCCGCTCTTTTGCAACTCCCAATGCATGTCTGGCAGGCCATGCATCCAACCATCGTATTGCAGGGAAAAATTCAGTGCAGACCCACCGCCCATGGGTGTCAAAGAGAGCGGATCAAGCATGATCGGATCATCCAGATAGACATAGCTGCTGCCGCTCAGTAAATAGGTAACAGCACCCCATGAGTTCTGCTGGTTTGGATCAGCGTATTCCCAGTTAAACTGAATCGGGTTACTGCTGCCATCAAGCACTTCTGCATTACTGATGTCATAGGCCTGGAGGCCCCAAGTTCCTTGAGTCACAACATCACCGACACTTTTGTCGTTGTCATTACTGCCGATTGTCTTATAGACCAGCAACAGGTAATTAGCGCTGGCTGAATCACTTTCGAGTTCATAGGTCGAACGGGTAGAGGCATCCTCCCAGGCCGAAGCAAGATATGAGACACCCGTCATAAAGCTGTCAGCATTATCTGGACGAGCCACCTGCTGCAGTTCCATCGACACGTCATAATCATTCGCCGCATTGTTGGCAGCAGTCCGTTCAACAACGAAATTCACCCCTTTATTGTTGATGTAGTACTCCATACCGACCGGGAAAGCGAACTCACCCAGATTGGTCGACACGAACGTTGGAGTCCAGGTCTGCTCATCAAAACTAGTTAGATCCTTCTCAACCCAGCCAGAGGATGGACCGGTAAAGTCACCAGTATATTCAATGTAGGTCGAGCCACTGATCCATGCCCAGATTTCCTCACCATCGACCGATGGAGTATAGACCGTCTGCAGCTTGGACGGCGGCCAACTGCTATTATCAAGCTGTTTCAGCTGAGAATTAATATCGTCGTACCAGTAATCTACGTTGCCGCCACTGCCACCGTTGGCAGTCTGATCCCAGCGATTAAGGCTAATCTGTTTGCGATCGTTATCGCTCCAGGCCATGGCACTCAGATCATAAGCGGTCGTGCCGCAACTGTTACCCCCGAAACCACTGTTGGCCGTCGGATCCCACAGACACTTTTCCCACCAGGAGTTTGTATTGTCCCAACGCAGGGAAAAACCGTCGCTCATCCAGATTTCGACCGGGATGTTCAGCACCTGGCTCAGGTCCGCCGTAGTCAGAATCCGCTTATTCAAACTGCCGTTGAAAGTCTTGGTGGTGTAAGTCGGTGCAACACTGTCGTCCCAAACCTCCTTGGTTACGCTGGTGCCGTTGGCCGGAGCACCAGATTCACCGGCCCAGAACTGATGTCGTCCCTGCCAGGCCCCGTAATAACCGTGCGAACCATTGCTATCCAAAGTGACTGAAAAACCAAACTGTTTAACCTTCTCGACATTCTGACCACTGGTGGCATCAAACAGCCCATAACGGTAGTTGATCTCGACTGGACTGGTGCGGTCCTTATAGATGATCGCACTGCTGCCATCGGGATCCAGAGCCAGGGTATCGGTATCATAAGCATACTGAACATCAATTGTCGGCAGGGTCATACCGTCGGTGCAGGGTTGAGGCGGATTATTCCAGCAATAATCGAAGTTTGCGATAGATGCTTTGCCATAACCACTGGTGGCCGACTTGATCATAACCGCTTTGGTTTGCTCGTTTATGGTAATAGGACTGCCTCCGTCCATACTCTCGGAGAAGGTGAAATCCTCTGACATGATCAGTTGCGTCTGCCCCGAAACAATCTCCGCCTTAGCATAAAAATACCATCATCGCTGCCACTACCGTCACCGATGACAGCCAAAATAGTCCATTCTCCATAATTTGTGTAACTACCATCAGCAGCCTGCGTCGGCGCAGTGACAATATTGACCTGCACCTTGGCCGGATCATTATCGTTATCAATCCAGACCTTCACCTGATTGACTCCAGCGACCATGTCGGATTGTACAACCCAATCTTCCAAAGACTTGGATGACTTCCCACCTTCATCATCAAACCAGGAAACTTTCGCTCGGTAAGCGCCTGTGCCAACGTTAGCAGCGTCACTGTAATGGGTCTGAGAAGTTGCCTTGAGAATCGTCTCAATGATTCCAAACACCTCCAGAGTCGGCTCGTCCACGTACTTTGCTGTCAGGGTCGTTATATAATCTGAGTTTGCTGGCAGGGCACTAACTGCTGCTGCAACAGCCCGAACCTGTGACGCAAGCGAAGCAGTGCCTACGCTAGTACTGGTCGAGATGGCAGACACTTCTGTCGGCAGGGCGATCCCGGCGGTGGCAACAGTTGGTGTACCTGAATCTGCAGCTGTGGACCCGCCACCTCCGCAACCTTGCAGTATCCCCAACAAACCAAACAAAATTATCATTAACACTACACTCATTTGCAGCTTGCCTGTCATAACATCTCCTTCTGTTTTAATGTTTTGCGGAAGAGGTACAGGTATGAGTAGATTTGATTAAAGGATAATATGATCCTAGATTAGCCTGTCCTTAGAATAAAAATTCAATCGTAAAAAACAAAATAGTCAACATGTTCTAATGTTAATTACCTCGCACATCTCTCAACTTTTAAACAGTCTGGTTTCCTCTAAACATATTGTCGATTTTAAATCAAAGTTCTCTAGACTCTAACCAGAACCAATTTTTCAATCAGAAAGGAAGGTTGCTGTGAAAATCGTGTTCCTCAATCAGGTTGTCATCAATCGGCACACATCGCCTTTACCTGCGGATTGGGATAAAATGACTACATGGCCAAAGATAAAAAACATCCCTGCCCCGATTGCAAAATGTGTCAGTGGTGCTCGGACGACCGATGTCGTCTCTGTTTGAAGCCCGAGTGTCACAAGAAACTGAGCATCGCTGAGCAAATCGCCCTCTACGAAAGCTTGAATACTCCTCAAAACAACAAAAAATGACCTATATTGCCGGTTAAATTGACAACAGGGCAAAGCCCTGAAATAATTGGATGAAATTTAAATTAGAGCCAGATATGCAACAAAAGTGATTCGAGAGTATGAGAATCCCAATCAATTTCCCATAATTGGTGCTCATGAAAAACAGAGGTTATCTAGGGCAACGTTTTGTCCAGAGAGACTGAATAAAAGAAAGGCTAATCGAATGTCAGAAGAATTCCTCTCCTGTCCTCGTTGTGCTTGCAAGAAATTTTATTCACGTGGGGGTGAGGAGAAAATGTTTTTCTTTCAGATCAATACTGATCTCTGGCCAGTTGCGACAGATGCTAATTTATCCGATCTCAGTAAGACCGACTTTTCACCAATTCATTGCACCGCTTGCTCCTGGAAGGGGGAAATACAAGACCTGCAAGCTAAAGGATAAAACGTCAATTGGCGGTATCTGTAATGATTAGGTGGGGATAACACCAGAAACTTCATTAAGTTTTCAATAAATTTTTCGAAACGATACTATATTCGCACATAATTCACCGTTTAATAAGGCATGATTTGTGCTATTAAATCATGCCTTATGTTTATCTATTAGAATCAGTTCTATTGTCGGTGCATCAAACAACCGACTCAGTTAAGGAAGGGACCAAAAATGGCAAAAATACTTATTGCAGAGGATAGCGACACCGAACTGGCATTCCTCATGGAAGTGCTTAAAGAAACCAGTCACGACCTGACGGTTACGCGCGATGGACTTGAAGCCGAATCAACTGCTAAAGCGGGCAACTTCGACTTAATTATTCTCGATGTTATTATGCGCGGCAAAAATGGTTTTCAGGTTTGTCGCACTTTAAAGAAAGACCCTGTCCATAAAAATACACCGATTATCCTGCTGACCTCAAAATCTGAGAACAGCGATAAGTTCTGGGGTATGAAACAGGGCGCCGAAGAATATATTACCAAGCCCTACAACCCTGTCGATTTGCTACTCGCGATTCGGCAGCATCTGGGGGCGTAATTATGGATCTCGGGGAGGTACTAAAAACCTACCTCAGCGACGATCAGCATGGCCAACTTGTCATCAAGTTCGTCGGAGAAAATCATTTGTGCAAAATCTCCGTTGAAAATGGCCAGGCTATCTATCTGACTTTGGGAACAATGGGGCCGACTGATGCCCTTGATGCCATGGTGGGCAAAGTCGCAGAATGGAGCAACTTCATCAAGGGGTTGCCTGCTAGAAAACGTTTGGACAAGCCCCTAAACCAACTGCTGCTCTATATCGCTGGAGTTACGCCACCCGCTGAGGGTGAGACCGCAGCAATTAGTGAGAACACTACACCTAGAAATGAAATTGACATTGAGGGTGCCGAGATAGACACGGCCCAAATCAGTGCTGTGACCAATCAGTTCATCGATCTAGTCGGCCCCTTTGGTACCATCCTCATTGAAAATATCTGTAGCAATCTAGCCCACGCTGATGGGTCCTCAATGAACGCTGCAACCTATACCCGTTTTATCGCTGCATTATCCGCTGAAATTTCTGATGATGATCGCCAAAGCTTTATCGACGCTGTTGCGCAGTAGTCAACCTGAAATACCCTGGAGGGTTAAGCATGCTGAGAAACATGAGTATCCGCAAACGTCTGATGGTTATTCTGTCTTTGGTCTACATCGTCTCAATGGTCGGCGCTATTGCCGGTGGTTACTTCATTCTTGACCGTGATTCTCTACGTGAAGCGAAAGAAAAAACTGAGCTTTTCACCACAGTCATGAGTGCGAATCAGAAGTACATGTCGCAGAATGTTCGTTATGAAATGATGGATCTCCTCCCGGACACTTACTTCCCGGAAGCAACCGTCGGAATCGTAATGATGAGCGAAACTGCCAGCATGATCCAGGAAGAGTACCCTGAATATATTTTCAAAGTTGCATCGCCAAATCCACTGAACAAAGATAATCGTTCTGACTCCTTCGAAAATTCAATTATTGCCGGGTTCGATAACGGAGATTTTGAAGAATGGGAAGGAACGGTCACCAAGGCAGGCGAACGCTTTTACGCGACGGCAGTACCAGTCGAGGCGCGCAAAAGCTGCATCTGGTGTCATGACACCCCCGAGGTTGCACATCCAGATATGGTTGAGGAATATGGTACAGAATCTGGATATGGTTATGAGGTCGGAGATATCGTCGGTGGCCGCTTTGTCTATGTTTCTATGACCGCAAGCGATGCAATCACCAAACAGAAGCTGGCTCTTTTCGGCGGTGGTATCAGCCTGCTGTTCCTGATTGCCATGTTGGTCATCGACCGAATCATTATCAGTACCGTGGTTAAGCCGATTGAAGAGATTGTCGAAGTGGCAGTAGATATCAGTCGCGGAAAAATGAATCGCGAATTTAATGTCAAAGGTAACGACGAGATCAAACAGTTGGCAGATGCTTTTAACCGAATGAAGGTCTCCTTGGCTAAAGCGATGGATATTCTTCGAAAATAATATCCCATGGTGGGGTAATTCAAATCATTCACAGGAGGCCACTGAATGAAGCGTTTGCTGCAGATCCTTACAATTTTTATGGTTATAATTGCTCTTGCGTCGCCGGTTGTCGCGGCTAGTTCACGCAGAGGCAAAAAGGTCTTCAAAAAAAGTTGTAAAACCTGCCACACCAGAAAAGACGAAGGGGGCAAACTCTCCCCGCTGCAGAAGACCATGGCTCAGTGGCGGATCTATTTCAAGAAGGACAAGCACAAAGACAATTCCGAGATCTGGGAAGGCATGAGCAAGAAAGATCAAAAAAATCTGCTCAAATTTTTCCTCGACTTCGCGCTTGACTCTGACCAGCCGGAAACCTGCGGATAAACAATAATATTCCGATTCACCAAAGGGGCGGCTCTCATTACGAGACCGTCCCTTTTTGTGTGGTCAGAATCTATAGCTTCTCCCCCCTTCCGCAATTTCTCATATTATTTGCTAGTTTACTGAGCCGTAATAATTCAGATATTCCCCCGTCTCTTCCTGAAATCAGCCAAGCTAACCACATTCGACCTCGTTTGCGGGGGTATCAAGGCCAACAGTGAAGTTCGCCAGACTTTATAAGGGACAAAATAGTCCTTGTCGCCTTTGCGCTTACGATATCTGTCGTTGACATAGGAACCCAAAGAAAACTCTTCCTTTGCCGATTCGGGCAAGCGTTCAAAACGACAATGAACCAGAGATTCAACATCATCAGCGACCTGCCTGATGTGTGACTGAACGCTGCGATTCAGCCCTTGCGACCAGACAGTAGACAAACATTTCCGCTCAACCACTGTAATCAATTGCTCGTTCGAACCAGGTTGTGGCAGGTTGCATAACCAACTTGCTTCGGCAACGATGCGACTGGCCAGAATCTTGTCGAATTGAGCGAAGTCTTTCTTCTTCAAGCCGACAAAGATCAGAGCATAACGGCTGTTCTCCTCCATGACGATAATGCACTTTTTTCGCATCAGGGTGATGCGATGGGCGTACCAGTGCCAACCAACATTTTCATTCTCGGCTAAAGGGAGGACGCAACCTGATTTTGTCAGGTCATCGTTGAAGGTTTTGCTGGTGTGCAGGTGGATCATGATGGCTATTCAATCCTATTCGTTAGACCGATTGATCAAGTTGACAATCACCTTAACAATCGTCTCTTTCTCTACCGGCTTGCTCTCTGCAATCAGCAAGGTCAGGGCGACCAGGGCATTGTCGGCCAGGCGTTTGCTGCCATCTTCACGGTAAAGGATGCGATTGGCATTGAGGAAGTAGATGAAGATGGCGGCGGCGATCCGTTTGTTGCCGTCGGTAAAGGCGTGGTTTTTGACGATGAAGTAGAGCAGGTTGGCGGCTTTTTCTTCGGCGCTGGGATAAAGCTCTTTGCTGTCGAAGGTCTGGTAGATAGTACCAAGGGCACTTTTGAAACTCTGGTCTTTCTCAATACCGAACAGACCGTCGAAATCACCTTTCATCGATTGGACGATACGGCTGGCACTTTCGTAGTCGATGATGAAATCTGCGTTACCGCTGGTCTCTTCGATGGCCAAAGTACCGTGATCGTAGCGGTCGAGTAGGTTGAGGGCATAGGCGTAATCGGAGATGACCTGCAACACCTCTTTGCCGACATCGTCAACCATTTCCATATTGGAAAGAGTTCGCGTCAGCAACTCCATCGCCCGCTGCATCTCGACCAGTTTCTCGGTTTTTTCAGTGAGTCGTTTCTGGTTGATGGTATAGCCCTGCACCAGATGGTCGCGCAAGACCTGGTTCGCCCACTTCCGAAACTGAGTACCACGCAGTGATTTGACCCGGTAGCCAACGGATATGATGACATCGAGGCTGTAGAAGACGACCGGCCGGTCTGAATTTGCAATATGCGTTTTTTGCATATTGCTTTTTTCGTCAAGTTCACCCTCCTTGAAAATATTATTGATATGGCGCGATATCACCGGCTGGCTACGCTCAAACAGATCGACTAATTGGGATTGATTCAACCAAACCGTTTCCTGCTCCAGTCGCACTTCGAGTGCAGCCTTGCCTTCTGCGGATTGATAGATGACGACCTTGTCGGACATGGTCAGAGTTCTCCCTCGTTTTGAGTTGCTGCATTTTTTGCACGAACTCGTCAATTTCGATACTTGAACCACCGAGGATTCCTCGGCAGTTGTCTCAGCCTACAGCTATCCGAGTTTTCCAGACGACTCGAATTTGCAATGTGCATTTTCTACACATTGCTTTTTTTAGTTAATCGAGCCTGCTGCAGAAGTCGTCCTCCCCGTGAAAACGGGGATCCAGTCAAGGACCCAGCTACATCAAAACAGATGGACACTTATTTTTTCCGTTTCGGTGTTTGCGACAAGGCCGATCCGGCAGCAGATTTCGAAGACTTACTGGTCCGTCCATCACGCAGTGTTTTTGAAGCAGCACTCGCGGCCTTGGTGCTCGTCTGTTTTTTCGGGGCTTTGGTTTGGCTCAATGCACTGCCAGCCGCTTTTTTTGATGTTGTTCCCGTACTGGTTGATCGCAGAGTTTTGGATGCGCTACTGGCGGCTTTGGGTCTGGTTACTTTGTGGTTTTTAGTCATTGCTTCCCCCTATTTTGAGCTGTTGCCTTTTACAACAGGTTGTCATCCCTTTAACTTGAGAGTTTCAATTGCATCAACGACAATTTTTGAAAATCCGCTGTGGCGACTCGAGAAACCATTTCGAAACAATTGTGGGAAAATCTTTTTCCAGCGTTGCTGCTCCTCTTCAGAAAAAGAAAACCTTTCTTCGGTACTGTTACCTTCCATACAGATCATGGCGGTTACAATATCGGCATCGTCTGGATACTCACCCTCCCATTGCCTGAACAATTGTGTCTTACCCATTACTGCCGCAATCGCTGACATCTTGATACCACCACGGACCATATTTTCAGCAACATTTGACTTGAAACAGTAAAGAAAAATCCCCAAGAGCCTTAAAAGGGAATATCCAAAGGGAAGATTGGCATCCATGCCATTTTTATCAGTCAGAGACTGATAAATTTCCAGATACAAAACTAGGGTCTCGACTTCGCGCAACGACAACCGATTCGCCGTGATGAGAGTATTCAAAAACTCGCCAACACCATCTCCATTTAAATCTGTATTGTCCAGCAACTCGCTATTATCGACCAACATTCTCAGGTGGGTGACTGAGGCAAGCACAGCATCATGACCATTGGGCTTGTGGGTGTCGGCAAGGCTCAAGCTGAATTGAACGAACTTGTCGAGATAGCGCTGGGCATCGAGGCCATTGCCGTAGCAATGGTTGATCGATGAACGGAGCTGGTCAAAATTGGTAACCAACACAAACTGAACCCCGTCGACTTCAAAAATATGCTTGATATTTTCAAGCATGTTCACGGCAAAATCAGGGCGGCAGCGGTCGAGTTCATCAATGAAAATAACGATTGGCTTTTCTTTTGCCAAATCACTAAGTGCAGTTTGGAGAGTGGCGATACTCTCTTTTGCGGCAACATGGTCAGTCAGTAGAGATTCGACCGCATGATTAATGACTTCATCGCCCGCATTTTTCACTTCAGCTTCAAAACCCTCAACCACATCTGCGGCGTCTTGTTTTAACACCCAACTCGTTCCAGCTTTCAGAGCTGTCTTGATACCAAATTTTATTGCTGGCAATGCCTTTTTTATTAATGGTTCACGGTCTGCTTCAGGCAATGCTTTCAACACTGCAGCCATGAGGGTCATTAACGGTTCGTCTGCGTGATCGGCCCTGAAAGCATCGACGTAGATCGGTTGTAAATTCGTCTCGCCATCTTCGATCAAGTGAATGAGCTTACGGCAGAACTCGGTCTTTCCGGCACCCCAATGACCATCGATAACCAGAGGTGAAACTTTTGCATCAGATTCCAGCAAATGGATGATTTTTTCGGCAATCGGCCTGCGTTGATATTCATCACGCGTTTCAAAGGTCACCCTGTTTTGTTTATCGCACATGCTCAGAGGTCTCCCCGGAAGGCGCGTTGGACGAGGAAGTTGAAAAGGTCATTGCCCGCTTCTTCGAAAACTTCAACTTTTCCCTTTAAACCAGAAAAATGTTTTACGATGTTTGAAAATATCCACTGATTTTCATCGTTGGACCGCACTACGGGCAATTCACCCAATTCAAACATTTCAATTCTTTTTGTCCCATGCGCTGCAGTTGTAACTTTACTAAGAATGTAGCTATGCATGACCTTCAGGTTCAACAGTAAAAACCCAGTGAATATATCTTTTTTAGGGTCTTTGGCCGGGACAACTTCACCGTGCACGCCCCTGTTGCCAATTTTGCGCAGCAGGTGAATCTTGTCGAGAATGACATGCGGCACCATTGAAGTAAAAGCGCCATTGGTGAGCAGGTCGATGAACTTAGCCTGATAAGGTTTTTGCAGTTGATGGGTCTAGTAGATACGCTCGACCAACTGCTCGGCGAAGAGACGCAAGTTGGCCACGGCACTGGCCGGGTCCTCATGCAAATACTTCTCTGCGAACCCGCCCAGATCGGCCAGTTCGGGATATCCATCCCGCAGGAATTCAAAATTCTGTGATGTCATGATCTCTTCGCTCATGCCCCCTATTGAGCAACGTCTGTGCTGGTCATATTTTGATATTTAGAGATAAGGTCAAAACTCACTTCAACCGTCATCCTCGCGCATGCGGGGATCCAGCTCCGACAACAATCTCTGGATTCCCGCCTTCGCGGGAATGACGTTCGCAATGGAACAATATAAACCAAGGGAGAATATCACCTTTATCCGGTGCTGTCGAAAAGCAGCAGACTGCCCGAGAACAAGGCAATTCATTTTTCCTTCCCAAGAGCCTTCTGCCACAATAGCCCACCAACAATCAGCACCAACCCGGCAAAGGTCGCTGGCAGAATTTCTTCACCAACCAGAAAATGGATAAAGAAGAGCGACAGAAAAGGAGAAAGAAAGATCAGACTGCTGATTTTCGCGGTGCTTTCGGTGTAGCGCAGCGCCAGCAACCAGAGGACAAAACAAGCGCCCATCTCAAAAAAGCCAATATATATTGCGCCGAGCAGGCCGGGGAGCGGGGGCCAGACTATTTCAGAAAAAATCAGACAGTAGCCAAGTACGAAGGGAAAACTACAGAGGAAATTAACCAGCAGGGCCACCACCGGATCGCGCGTATCACGGGTATTGTAGATCCAATAAAGCGCCCAGATAATGGTGCTCGAAAGAGCCAGGACCACACCGGTGCTGTCGGTAACATGCAGGCTGAATGGCTGACCTTCAGTAGCAATGACCACCACACCAGCATAGCTGAGTAGCAAAGCCCCTAATTCGGCAAGACGTAACTTCTGTCCCAGTAGCGGCACAGACAACAGTGCCAGAGTGATCGCCCAGGTATAGTTCAAAGGCTGCGCTTGCTGAGCTGGCAACAGCTTGTAGGCCTGTAGCAGGACCAGATAATAGAGAAAGGGATTGAGCAGTCCGAGTAATATCGACATTAAATACTGACGGCGAGTACAACTGAAGATCAGGCGGAACTTACCCTGTACTAGCAGGATTACTGCCAACAATAGGGTCGAGACCGAACCGGCATAGAGAAGTAACTGAATCGGCTCAAGATAACGCAGCGTAACTTTAAAAGCGGTGGCAATAGTCGACCAAAGCAGAACCGTGATCAAAGCGTAAAGGTAAGCGCGTCCCTGCCGGGTCATTTAGCTCTCTCAACTATCCTACGCAGAATACGTTCAACCGGTAAAACAAGCAAAAGAAGACCGATGAAAATCAGGCTGATGCCGCCAAATGCTTGCGGAGTCAGATATTCTCCAAGCAGCAACACCCCGAGTAATCCCGCCGTCATCGGCTCAGCCAGCGACAGAGTCACCGCTGAGGAGATCTGGACCCTCTGCAGACCTCGACCGAACAGCCAGTATGAAAGCGCCATGGTCACGAGCCCCAGATGGAGCACGACAATAATAGCGCGGGGCTGTGCGACCCAGGAAAGATCCTTACCAATCAACAACGGCGCTAATAACAGAGCACCCAGACAAACAACTACCGCCAGCACCGCACTCGGGGCCTGACGTTCGAGAAGCCCCTTGAACAACAAGGTATAAAGAGCATAGGAGAGGCCAGCCCCGAAGGCCAGCAGGATCCCAACGGGGTCAACATCAACGCCACCACTTCCCAGGCTAAGAAGACTGCAACCGCAGATGGCGAGCAGGGTTGCTACCAACCAACGTTTTCCGGGACGTTCCCCCCGAAACAGGTAGCCGAGAATACCCCCGGCGATCGGCGCACTGCCAATCCCGATAATAGTTCCGACCGCGACTCCGGTTTTGTTGACCGCTGCAAAAAAGCAGACCTGATAACTGGCCATAAAAATCGCTGCAAGCAGGGTCGGCCAGAACCGCCACTCGTTTAAACGGCCGAATTCTTTACGACTGGCAGCCAAGACTACCAGAGCAAGTCCCCCAATCATCAGGCGCAGAAAGCCGATAACCGTCGAGTCGAATCCGACCGGGGCAAAAGACTGGGCAGTACCGGTCGTCCCCCAGAGCAGTGCCGCGCCAAGAACATAATATGCTCCAGTATTATCCTTCATAAGATTGCAACATCCTTCATCTCACGCGTCTACTGCCAGAAACAACCGCCGCTCTGTTCAGAACCAGGCGACAGGGGATTATCATCCAGAGGATTGCCACCAAACGACCAATCACGTAGGCCAGTGCGGCACAAAGTGCTCCGGACAAAGGAGTATAGAGCAACAACAGAGTTAAAAGGCCAAAAATAACAGCAGCTTCAATGACAGTCGCAGTCGAGATCGGCCTGGTCATCCGCCCCTCCATCAGCACGCCGCGCTGAAAAGAACTAATCACCGAACCGGCTGGTAATAGCGCCATCAAAATCAAGGGGAACCGTGAAAAGCTAATCAATTCAGGACTGAGTCCTGCGAGCTGCTGTAACCAGAGAGTCGAAAGCGGCGTCAGGGCAATCAACAGCAAGCTGCCACTGGCAAATAGAGCCAACCCGTAGGAGAAATTTCGGATTGGCAGATAACCACGAAAATCTTTGCCGACAAGCGCTATCACCACTTCCATAAAAGAAAGGCCGATCGCACGAAAGATAAAAGTCAGGGCTCCCAGAACCGGCATCACCGCCAGCGACTCAAGAGGCAGGCGCCCTTTGCCGAGAAAAAAGATCACCAACGGATGAACGCCGAGAGTAATAAAGGGGGTCAACGCTAGCGGCAGATAGTAACGCCAGAGGGCTGAGTAACTGAGGACATCACCTGTTTGTGGTGCCGCCAGCAGTTTCCTGATCACCTGCCGGGAGAGAAAACGGCTGGCCAGCAGTTCGGCAACCACGCCACAACTAAGGGCGATCCCGCCGAGCAAAGCACCTTGCGTATTGGAGTGATAAAAAAGCGCAAAGGCGCAACCGGCCATCCCTGCCAACCGAAAAACTGTCGCCAACACTACGCGCTTAGTCTGGCCACTGCGGATCAACACCCCCTGATAGAAGCGCCGCAAACCGATTGCCGCTGGCCAGGGGAGCAGCACCAGCAGCGCCCAATGGGTCCGTGTTGCAATTTCAGGCGGCAGGCCGATCAAACCTTCCATCAGCAGGGTATAGGGCTGAGGAATAAGTAGAATCGCCAGCCCGAGAGTCACAAGGAGACACAACACCGCGGTAAAGCGACGCAGACGTCTATAAGCCAACGGACTGGAGGCAAGAGAAGTCGAAGCGCTCATCAGCATGATGATCGGCGCTTCGGCGACCAGCGCAAAAGAAAAGGCGACCCCGTAGGCCGCCAAGTTCAGCTCGGCATCGACCATACGCGCAATGATGGCCGTCAGCAGCGGACCATCGACCGCCATCAGCAACCAGGTGCCGAGCAAAGGCGTCCAGAAGCGCAAAATCCGCGAAAAGTTCACAGGCTTAGAAGTCATCCGCCAACGCTCGCGATCAAGCCGTGGTCGGCGCAGATATCAACGGCCTGCTGCAAGCGCTCAGTCCCCGGAACTGCCATCTCGGAAACATCGTAAATCTGTCCAAGCTTAGGGTACTTGTTTTCGGCTATATTATGAAACGGCAGGAAGCTGAGTGTTGGCCGCGGTCCAGGTAATTGCGCTACAAATGTGGCCATTTGTTCCAGGTTCTGCCGATCGTCATTGAGTCCGGCGATCAGAGGCACACGTATTTCAATCTGTACGCCGGTCGTAGCGAGGGCTTTTAAGTTATCGAGAATCAAGCTGTTATCGACTCCGGTGAATTCCCGGTGTCGCTCGGCATCCATCAGTTTGAGATCGAAGAGGAAGAGATCTGCCTGTTCGGCGATTGCGACCAGATCAGTGGTTTTGCCATAGCCAGAGGTATCAACCGCACGATGGATCTGCTGTTCTCCGCAGGCGTTGAGAAGCTCAAGTAAAAACGGAGTATGCATCAAAGGCTCGCCACCTGAGAAGGTCACCCCACCACCCGACTGGTCGAAGAAGGGAATCTCCTTCTCAATGATCCCCATCAACTCTGCAACAGAATAAGACCGGCCCGACATCTCGGTCGCCAAGCTAGGACAAGCCTCGGCACAGGCTCCGCAGACCTGACAGCGCTCGGCATCCGTTACGATCCCCCCCTTCCCCAGAAGGCAAGCCTGATTCTGACAGGCCTTGACGCACTCGCCGCAGCCGATGCATTTGCTCCTGGTGTAGAGCTTCTGTGTCCGCATCGAAAGGCTTTCAGGATTATGACACCAACGACAGCTCAAAGGGCAACCCTTGAAGAAGATCGTCAGGCGGATACCGGGGCCGTCGTTAATCGAGTAACGCTTGATGTCGAAGATGAGGGGTTGAGGCTGAGTCAAAACGCATCATTCTCTGTGCGTTCAATCACTTCCTGCTGAAGATCAGCATTCATATCGTTGAAGTAGTCGCTATACCCGGCCATGCGTACCAGCAGGTCCTTATAATCCTCAGGACTCTCCTGAGCGGCTTTGAGTGTCGCGGTATCGACGATATTGAACTGGATATGATGTCCACCAAGAGTAAAATAGCTGCGGACAAGCTGTCCGAGTCTGGCGATATCCTCATCCCGCTTAAGCAGGCTGGGGAGAAAACGCTGATTCAACAGAGTGCCACCTGACATCGTATGATCGAGCTTGGTCAGTGAACGGATGACCGCCGAAGGACCATGGGTGTCAGCACCGTGGGACGGCGAAGTCCCATCAGAGATCGATTTTCCGGCAAAACGCCCGTTAGGTGTGGCGCCCATCACCTTGCCAAAATAGATGTGGCAGGTCGTTGAGAGCATGTTGAGGTGGAAGCTCTCCCCTTTGACATTCGGCTTGCCGTCGATAGCCTCAAGTAGATCAGCGTAAATCTGTAATGCGATCTCATCAGCAAAATCATCATCGTTACCAAAAAACGGGGTCTTATTGAGGATTGTCTGACGCAGAAATTCTTCCCCTTCAAAGTTATTCGCGACCGCCGCAAGAAGCTGCTCGATACCAAAGGTCTGATCTTCAAAAACATGCTTCTTCAGCGCGGCCAGCGAATCGGTAGTGGTCCCTAAGCCAGTGCACTGGATGTAGTTGGTGTTGTAACGCGGACCACCGTCGTAGTAATCCTTTCCCTTGCTGATGCAATCCTCAATCACCACCGATAAAAAAGGTGCCGGAGCGTATTTTGCGAACATCCGATCGATGTAATTACTGACTCGCACCTTGGTCTCGACGATAAAATTCAATTGCCTGTGGAAGGCAGCATACAGCTCTGTATAATTTTTAAAATCTAAAGGATCACCGCTGGCCATACCTGCTTGCTTGCCGGTAACCGGATCAATCCCGTTGTTCAGAGTCACCTCAAGGACCTTCGGAACATTCAAATATCCGGTTAAAACATAGGCCTCCTTACCAAAAGCGCCGACCTCTATACAGCCACTGCACCCCCCTTCGCGGGCATCCCTTAAAGATTTCCCCTGACGCATCAATTCAACCGTATAGATATCGGGATTAAAAATGGATGGATAACCATGGCCCTGACGAATGACCTTGCAGGCAGCATTCAAAAAGCGCTCAGGGGTCTTGCTGCTGATATGGACCGAACTCCCCGGCTGTAGAACATGCAACCCCTCGATCACCTCGAGCATGAGATAGGAAACCTCACTGACTCCGTCTTTTCCCTCGCCAGTGATGCCGCCGATATTGATATTGGTGAAATCATTGTAAGTACCACTTTCACGCGCAGTGATACCGACCTTAGGTGGTGCAGGGTGGTTGTTGACCTTGATCCAGAAACAGCAGAGCAACTCTTTGGCCTGTTCGCGGCTCAGACTTCCGGCAGCGGTCTCCTTTGCGTAGAACGGTGTCAGATGCTGATCGAAATGGCCGGGGTTCATCGCATCCCAGCCGTTCAATTCTGTAATGGTTCCGAGATGCACGAACCAGTACATCTGGATCGCTTCGTGAAAGGTTTCCGGCTTGTGAGCCGGTACCCGTCGGCAGACTGCAGCAATTTTCTCAAGTTCAGCGACACGTTGCGGATCAGTCTCTTTTGTCGCCATCTCTTCGGCCAACTCGGCATGGCGCTCGGCAAAAAGAATCACTGCGTCGCAGCTGATATCCATCGCCTTGAGTTCTTCAAACTTATCGGTCGCTTCGGGGTCATTCAAATAATCGAGGACAGCGATCTCAGTCGCAATCTGGACCTTAAAGTCGAGCATCCCCTTCCGATAGATCTGCCCGTCGAGGGCGGTGTGCCCTGGCGCACGCTGTTCCATGAACTCGGTAAAGAGCCCAGCCTCATATGCCGCCAGCCATTCTTCCGGCACATGGCTGAAGATCCGCTCACGGATCGTCTTTCCTTGCCAATAAGGAATCACCTCACGTGCGTAGGTTTCAATGTCCTCAGCGCTGATTGTGTAACGTTGCTGATCGCGGGTATTCAGGACATGAAAATCTTCGACGCTGTGGCAGGTCAGCTCGGGGAAGGTCGGCACTGCTTTCGGCCGCGGGCCACGCTCAGCAACAATCAGTTCATCAGCACCTAGATAAAGCGTCTTCTTCTGGCAATGATCGAGAAAGTTCAACGCCCGAAGCACCGGAATCGAATATTTACCATAGTTCTCGCGATAAAATGCAGTCTCATGCAAGGCGCGCTCGATCGACAGGCTGGGTTCAGCCTCAACGCTCAGCTTGCGCAGTCGCTGAATACGAGGATTCATCCCCGGCCCGATAGAACTATTAAGCTCCGGATAGAAGTTCCCTTCAGCAGCAGCTTTACGCTGTGGATCAATCTTCAATCGTTCGGTGGTTTCCATGATGATCCCTTTTTCTTTCTGAATTCGAGCCGGATACTGATTCGTTTGCCTAACTTGCAATATTACTGTGAACAACCACTTCGGGACAAGAACTGTCGTTGTCTTGGCGATGCCAGGTTATTGTTCAGCAATTTGGGTACCAACTTCACCAAAGGTCATCCTCGCCTTATAACCTCGTGAAAATTCACAAAATTACCTAGCAAGGACAAGAGCAAATCGTTCAGTTAAATAGAAGATATATTCATCAATGGATATTTTATACACTGATGAATATATTGTTGTCAGCTACAACCAGCGCATGTCATATCTATTACTGACTGCCAGAAAAATCAGTTCCGACTTCACACGAGATTGATTAAAAAATGCTACACTTCGCATCAAGCAATCTGGTCAAGGAGGAAAGATGGCACAGCATTTTGATTATATCGCTATTGGCGGTGGCAGCGGCGGCATTGCTTCAGCCAATAGAGCCGCAATGCGTGGCGCAAAAGTCGCAATCATCGAAGCAAAGCAACTCGGCGGCACCTGCGTTAATCTCGGCTGCGTACCCAAAAAAGTGATGTGGCATGCTGCGCAAGTCGCTGAGGCAATCAAGCTGTATGCGCCTGATTATGGCTTTGATCTAACGTTGAAATCTTTCGATTGGCCTAAACTGGTCGAGAATCGCAATGCCTACATCAGCCGTATTCACCAGAGTTATGACAAATCTCTGGCGAGTAATGGCGTCACTCTGATCAAAGGTTTTGCCACTTTCATCAATAATAAAACTGTTGAAGTTGATGGTGAACAATATACTGCAGAGCATATTCTTATCGCCACAGGAGGTCGACCAACACACCCTGATATTCCAGGCGCTGAGTTTGGCATCGATTCAGATGGATTTTTTGCCTTAACCGAGCAACCAAAACGTGTCGCCGTTGTCGGCGCCGGTTACATCGCGGTTGAGTTAGCCGGTATGCTGTACAGTCTGGGCTCCTCCACACATTTATTTGTGCGCAAACAGTCCCCATTACGCAATTTCGACCCCATTGTAGTCAGCACCCTGATGGAGGTGATGAAAAACGAGGGGCCGACCCTGCATACCTATGCGACTCCGCAGAAAGTCACAAAAGAGAAGGATGGCAGTCTGATCCTGCACCTCGAAAATGGGGAGACCCATAATTTTGACCAGATCATCTGGGCTATCGGGCGACACCCCTCAACCGATGGAATGAATATCGAAGCATCGAACATTGAACGAACGGTGGATGGTTACATCAAGGTCGATGAATATCAAACGACTTCCTCTGACAACATTTATGCCGTCGGGGATGTGATCGAAAATGGGATTGAATTGACACCGGTTGCCATTAGAGCGGGGCGCTTACTCGCTGAGAGGTTATTTAACCCTCAAATGGGAAAAGTCAAAATGGACTACACCCTGATTCCGACTGTCGTCTTTAGTCATCCGCCAATTGGCACTATCGGCCTGACCGAACCCGAGGCGATTGCTCAGTATGGTGAAGAACAGATCAATATCTACACCTCAAACTTCACCGCCATGTATACCGCCGTGACCCAACATCGGCAGCCGTGCAAAATGAAATTAATCTGTGCCGGAACGGAGGAAAGAATCGTCGGATTGCACGGTATCGGTTTTGCTGTGGATGAGATGATTCAGGGCTTTTCAGTTGCAATCAAGATGGGGGCAACCAAGGTAGACTTTGACAACGTGGTTGCGATTCATCCGACCGGATCAGAAGAGTTTGTCACGATGCGCTAGGATTTCATCCGGCCAAGAAATCTATTCTCCGCCACCCAGAAGCTAAGACGCCTGATGAGCGGCATGATCTCCACCATGGTGGTGCATGCAGCCACTCAACAGAATGCTCAGTAGTATCAGAACGGAATAACGTAAAACGATCATAGGCTGATCTCTCTTTTCCATGGACGCAGCGCCCACCACAGCAACCCGAACTCCTCACAAAAAACCGTTGCGCAAAATAATCTCGACGTGACATTTTTGGCTTGGTCCCCGAACCGGTATAGCTGATTCCCCCGGCAGAGTGATACCGCGCGGGGTGGTAGAAAGAATGTCTACCATCGAAGTTGGCTCACGCGGGAAGGATAAAATATTTGGCGCATGATATTTGTCATGGGTGCTATAATCTGATCACTGAATTCTTCCTACGAATAAGGACTTACCTGTGGCCTCTCTCAACTTTGAACTTGAACGTCGAATTTTCCATCAATATTACGACGAAAACAGGGCACTCTTTGAGAAAGCTAAAAACGCTGAAATCAACATCGTTGCTGCGCTAATCAAAAAATCAAATGTCGGCGAGGTCACAAAAATTGAAGGGCGGATCAAAGACAAAGCTGAATGTATCAAGAAATTCCACCGTAAGTATCAAGGTAAACTAGAATCAGCCGAGCAAGCTTATCAAATAAAGGATTACATTTCTGATTTGATCGGTATCCGTATTATTTGTCTCTACGAAGATCAGATTGCGGTCGTTTCTCAAATCCTCCAAAAACATTTTACTATCATCGACGTCACCGACAAGATTGCTGCCGTTGAAAGCACAGAAGGTTCCTTTGGCTACAAAGGGTTACATATGGATTTGGCCCTCAGTGAGGAAATGGCAAATAAGTCAAAATATCAACCTTACGCACAACTGACCTTCGAAGTGCAGATCCGTTCTTTGATTCAGGATGCCTGGAGCGTCCTGGATCACAAGATCAAATACAAAAAATCGATTCCCAATGACCTGCGGCGACGGATAAATGTGCTGTCGGCGCTGTTTGAACTGGCTGACCGCGAATTCAAAGAGATCCGCAACGCGACCGCGGAACTGATACAACAGGCAACAGTCGAACCGATTGAAGATTCAACCACAGAGGAAGACACAACGCTTGATACGGAGAGGAATGAAAAGCTGATCAATGCCTTCAACTTTCTACGGGTCGCAGGTCACTTTTTTAGAGATTTCGAGTTCGAGGACTACAAGGTCGATGGTTTCGTTCAGGACATCCTGAAGCTGGCGCCTGATTTCGAAAAGTCCACCCTCCACAGAAGTCTGCTCGAAAACATGAAAGCGGTCAGAGAATACTCTACAGAGTTTCTGGCAGAAGATCCCGACAACAGCTTCAGCCCCTACACCTCTATTCGCCACTGCCTCTATCTTTATGACTGCAAAACCTTCCACCGCATCCTTTCACGGGTCGCGCGCGAGCGTTTTGAGGGCTGGCTGGATATTATTGCTACGCAAAACTAAACCAATCATACAACATAGACACCAGCAGACCAGGGTAATATTGATCTCAATAATCTCTTTTGTATCGGCCCAAATATGGAGTAAGCTCTGTCCCCAGTGAACAGCTGTAATTCACCAGAGATCGATTAATGACAGAGAAAATTTATATTTCACGCGGTAGCAGTGAATATCGGCGTGCAAACCTGGCACTGTTTTTTGCCGGGTTCGTAACCTTCTCGACCCTTTACGCCTTTCAACCACTTTTCCCCAACCTGGTCGCCGAATTCGACATCTCTCCGGCATACGCCAGCCTGTCCCTCTCCCTTGCGACCTTTGCACTCGCTTTAACACTACCGATTTCCGGCAGTATATCGGACGCCTGGGGTCGACGTAAACTGATGGGGATCTCAGTCATCCTTGCAGCCCTTCTTGCGCTGACAAGTGCTGCCGATGTCGCCCTCTCCAACCTCTTGGCACTACGTCTGCTCCAAGGAGTTATTCTTGCGGGCGTCCCTGCAGTGGCCATGGCCTATCTAAATGATGAAATAGATCCGCGCTCCATCAGTAGTGCGATGGGCCTTTATATTGCTGGCAACGCCTGCGGAGGGATGACTGGACGAATACTGACTGCCTGGTTAACCGATCTCTTCAGCTGGCGTGTTGCGGTTGCTGGCATCGGAATTCTCAGTCTGGTTCTGGCACTGTTTTTTTGGAAACTACTGCCCCCCTCGCGCAACTTCGTTCGGCGACCTTTACATCTTGGCCAACTAAGTGCCTCACTCTTTGGACACCTGCGTAACCCCGGACTACTCTGCCTCTTCTTCCTCGCCTTCACCTGCATGGGCGGCTTCGTTACACTCTATAATTACGTCAGTTTCCGCTTACTCGGACCTGAATTTATCCTCAGCCAAGCCCAAGTTGCGTTGATTTTTCTCGCATACGCTTTCGGTGCCGGGGGGTCTAGTGTCATGGGCCGACTGACGGATCGCTACGGTCGTAGCCCGATGCTCTTCAGCGCATTGAGCATCATGGCCATCGGTCTTCTGCTCACCCTGCTACCGCAACTCCTCGCGGTTGTCTGCGGTATAGTAGTATTCACTATCGGTTTTTTCAGCGCCCATGCCATCGCGTCGGCCTGGGTTGGTGCCTTTGCGGGACAATCACGTGCCCAAGCTTCGTCACTTTATCTTTTCTCCTACTACATGGGATCAAGCATTTCTGGCACCGGTGGTGGGTTTTTCTATGAAGCCTGGGGATGGAATGGAGTGGTCATACTGATTTCGATACTGCTCGGAGCAGCATTTATGACGGGAGCGCTGTTAAGCAGATTAGCGTGGCGGCAAGCAGCCTTCAAAATTCCATAAGTGACTTTTCAGATCGATGCCCTGATTACAATTGAACACAACCCCTTCGGCTTCGAGTAGCTCCCGTTGCAAGATATTCCCTTCACCATCGCTACGCGGACTAACCTTCCCCTGACTATTTATCACCCGTTGCCAGGGGACATCGCTCCCTCTCGGCAGGGCTGCCATGGCAAAGCCAACGGTACGCGCAGTACATCCTGCAAGCTGCCCGATCCGTCCATAGGTCGTCACGAAACCGGACGGAATCTGCCGGACTAGAACATAAACATCCTGATACCGCGAACTGGAAGATTTTTGAAGCATGCAAGCATTCCTTCGAGAATTATTACGATCTCCCGTAATTTTATCTCAGATGTAAGATTCAGAAAAGAGATTACTGGTATTATCTGTAGGGTCACAGCCACAAAAGAACGCTGCCAATCGAAAACCACATGGGGGGGAGTAAATGAATACCGAAAAGCTCAATCGGAAATCCAATGCACTGACACAGATCGCCTTGCTCTTATTCTGCTTTCTGCTGTTGGCTGAACAGAGCGGAGCGACAGGGCCGATGTTGCCTCGAGTTTACCGCGAACAGACAGATATCAGCGGATGGTTGATGAGCGAAAAGCTGGACGGTGTGCGTGGATACTGGGATGGCAAACGATTGCTCTCTAAAAATGGAAAAATCTTTTTCCCGCCGCCTGAATTTACAACACAGCTACCAGGGTTTGAGCTGGAAGGTGAACTCTGGGGTGGTCGAGGCACATTCGAACAAACCGCATCAATCGTTACACGGCTGCAACCACATGACGGTTGGCTACAGCTTAAATTCGCCATTTTTGATGTTCCACAAGTATCAGGTAATTTTGTCACGCGTATTGCCAAAGCCAACACATGGTTTACTTCGCACCCCTCTGATTATGCATTCGTTATTCCGCAAATATCAGTGCGGGATCAAACAGAGCTACAACTGGAACTAAAGAGGATGTAAGCTCTTGACGGTGAAGGCCTAATTGTACGTAACCCAGACGCCCTCTACACAGCAGGTCGTAGTGCAGAGATTCTCAAGGTTAAAAACTATCAGGATGACGAAGCGACGGTCGTTGCACATTTGACAGGGAAAGGCAGAAATGCCGGGAGGCTGGGAGCTTTGCTGGTGCGACTCGACGACGGCACTCAATTCAAAATAGGGAGTGGCTTCAGCGATCTCGAGCGGGAAAACCCACCAGAGATCGGCACACTTATCACCTTCAAATTCTACAACAAGTACCAATCCGGAATTCCAAAATTTCCATCATTCATACGGATCAGACAAGACAAGAGTCTGTAAATGAAACAACGAGTTACAGATGTATTTAAACAACAACGCCCCAGCCAATCAGGCAAGGGCGTCACGAGGGTTATATTACAGTGACACTATCCTTCAGCCCTAACCAGCGGCCATTTGAGCGATGATCGGCCAAGCCATCAATACTGCGGTGCAGAAAAGAGTGGCAACAAGGATAACTGCCAGAGATCCGAGCCAGAGATTTGCAAGCGGGTTGGAGGCCACTTGAGAATCAATCTGATCTTCGATTTGTACTTGAACGTTATTTACTGCATATGAATTCGTCATGGTGTCCTCCTAAGCGAGTGTGGGAGATTTCACTTCCCGTCAATTTTGTTCCGCGGTCCTCGCCCTATTTGTATTCCAAGGTTCATGCCAGAAATACAGCAAGTCATATGTCTAATACTAGTTCCTGTAAAAACAGTAGGTTAAGCGAACAAGGCTATTCATAAAGCATCTCGAATTAGCAGAATGCTCGTTGCATTTGCAACGTATATTTTAAACAAAAAGCCCCATAACTTGGCATTTTTTTAATTAAATATGTCAATCAAACACTTCGTTCGCTATTTATGTGCACGACAAGGGGCTTTGCTGTCTCAGTTTGATAACATTAAAAACATTGTTTCTGGATGTTGCATTGATTTGTTGCAAGATTGTGCTGCAACACGAGGGATTTAGAAAGAAATACTCTATGCTCAGACCTAGAAGGAATCAGACGGGAATAAAGAACCTGGCTCTATAGGTTTCAGTACTCTCGCGGTCCGAAATGCAAACCGATCCCATACTTACGCAGCTTTCGTGCGACAGTCGGCTGGCTCATACCAAGATAGCGGGCAATATGCTGCTGACGTGGCATACGCGCGGCGATATCGAGCAACACCTGCCGTTCAACCGAGGCAAGAATCTGCACCATACTCATCTCATCCGGCCAACGGCCAAAGAGTTCCTTGCTCCCCTCATCGCTGACCGAGATAACAGCTTGCGGAAGATCATCAACATCGATCAGTTCGGTGTCAGACATCACCACCAACCGTTCGCAGATATTCATCAGCTCACGAACATTACCTGGAAAGTGGTAACGGGTTAGACAATCAAGGGCCGCTGCGGTCAGACGCTTACGAACTGAAGATCTGACAGCGAATTGATCGACATAGGTCCTTATCAGCGGGACGAGACATTCCTGACGCTCGCGCAGGGCCGGGATCTTGAGTGGGATAACATTAAGCCGATAGTAAAGATCGAGACGAAAGCGACCGACTCTGGTCATCTGTTCAAGATTTTGATGGGTAGCGGCGAGGATGCGCACATCGATCTTACGGCTCTGAGTTGCACCGAGACGCATCAGTTGACCATCTTCCAGAAACCTCAGCAGTTTAACCTGCGAGGCTGGCGGAAGCTCGGCAATCTCATCGAGAAACAGAATGCCGCCATCGGCGACCTCCAGATAACCCGGCTTGCTGCTGACTGCGCCGGTAAAGGCGCCCTTTTCGTAACCAAAGAGTTCAGCCTCGACCAGGGTTTCTGGGATGGCACCACAGTTAATCTTGATGATTGGGCGGTCAGAACGTCTTGAGTGCTGATGAATCAGATCGGCGATCAAGCCTTTGCCGACCCCCGATTCACCGAGCAGCAGGACCGTTGAGTCGACCTCACTGACCTTGAGCGCCTGCTTGAGGGTTTTGACCATACAGGGGCTCTTGGCAATGATCGGCTGACTACCGAGTTGTTCCTGTTGCAACTCAAGAATCTGATGGCGAAACTGGTCACCGAGGACCTGTTGCTCTTCGAGCTGACGCTGCAGTTGATCAGTTTCGGTAATATCGCGTTCGCTGACGACGACCCGGATCAACTCGCCACTATCGTCGAAGACCGGCGTCGCGGTCGAGATCAACTTGCGGCCGAAGCGATTTTCCTGCAGCAGACTTACCTGAGCGCGCTTCTTAATCGCCTCAAGCGCAGCTGAAGGGAGAATGACCAGACCCTCTCGAGCCGCATCCAAATAATCGCGCCCGACCAGCTGGGACGCTGAAGCATGATTGATCCGCTCAGAGGCCGGGTTAACGCGCAAGATCACTCCATGGCCGTCACATACGAACAGTCCGTCAAACGATGAATCGATAATTGCGTCGTGCTCCCAAGTCAATTCCTGAGTCGTACGGTCCATCATCCCTCCTGTCCGCCAGTTTACGCTAATGTGACATCAGGACCGGCACAGTCATCATCTTCAGCAGCTGGGTCCCGACCTCGCCGAGGGTCTGATGACTGCGGCGGACGATGATGCGGGGCGTAATAGGGGTGCGGGATCACAGAGAGACCGCTCAAACGTGCGTCTTGCTGTTTGGCCAGTTGAATGGCGACGGCCAGCCGTGAAGCGCAGGTCGGGCGATTGTCGATATGAACCAGAATATCCTTGAGATTCATTGCTCTGCTCCCCATGACCAGTCTTACTGGTTAGTGCTTCTTCCCCAGATAGGCTTCCTGAATTTTCTCCGAGGCCAGCAGCTCGGCCGATGTCCCCGAGAGGGCGATGGTGCCGACGTCGAGTACGTAACCACGATCAGCCAGCTTGAGCGCCGCCTTGGCGTTCTGTTCAACCAAGAGCACGGTGACCCCACTTTTGGCGATCTCCTTGATCTGCTTGAAGATCGCCTTGACCAGAATCGGCGCGATTCCGAGCGAGGGTTCGTCGAGCAGCAGCATTTCCGGTTTACTCATCAAGGCGCGCCCGATGGCGAGCATCTGCTGCTCCCCACCTGAGAGGGTACCGGCCAACTGCTTACGTCGTTCCTTGAGACGCGGGAAGAGCTGGTAGACCCATTCGAGCACCTCGCGATCCAGCTTGCGCTGCGAATAGGCCCCGAGCATCAGGTTCTCTTCAACCGTCAGGACACCGAACACCCGGCGCCCCTCGGGTGAATGACTAATCCCGAGCTTGACGATCTTGTGTGCCGGCATCTGAGTCAACTCCTGACCCTTGAACTGAATAGACCCGGCCTTGGCCTTGAGCAGCTGACTAATGGTGCGCATGGTGGTGGTCTTACCGGCGCCGTTGGCACCGAGAATGGTGACGATCTCCCCTTTACGCACCTCGAGCGAGATCCCCTTGATGGCGGCAATGCTGCCGTAGGAGACCTCGAGATCCTTGATTTCAAACAACACATTACTCATCGTCGTCATCCTCGCTTCCCAGGTAGGCCTCGATGACTGCAGGGTCCTTCTGGATTTCTGCTGGCGTACCTTCGGCGATTTTCTTACCGAAGTTGATCACTGTCAGATAGTCGGTGACCTCCATGACCATATCCATATCGTGCTCAATCAACAGCACCGTGACCTCCTTATCACGGATTCTGAAGATCGTTTCGAGCAGCCCCAGGGTCTCCTTGTCGTTGAGACCAGCAGCCGGTTCATCGAGAATCAGCAAGGTCGGATCGACCGCCATCGCCCTGGCCATCTCGACCCGACGCTGGATGCCGTAAGGCAGGCTGCCGACCGGGGTAGCAGCAAACTCGCCAAGGTTGAAGAAGTCAAGTTGCTCTTCGACCTTGTGCCAGTTTTCCAGCTCGTCTCGTTTCGAGGCCGAGGTGTGGAAGACACCGTGCCACAACTTCTGACTACTCCTGATATGACGGCCGCTCATGATGTTTTCGGCGACCGACATCTGGCTGAACAAACGGATAGTCTGAAAGGTGCGCACGATACCGCGGTCGACAATCTGGTAGGGAGTCATACCGCGGATCTCTTCACCGCGCCAATTGATCGAGCCCTCTTCCGACTTGTAGATACCGGTGATGCAGTTGAAGACCGTGGTCTTACCGGCACCATTAGGACCGATAATGCCATAGATTTGACCAGATTCGACATTGAAACTGAGCGCATCGACGGCTGTCAGACCCCCGAAACGCTTGGTGACGTCGGTCAAGATGAGTTGGTTATTCGACATGGCTGCCTCCCTTGATCAAAAACTTGGGGATTTTGCCAAAGGTCGCCGGGACAATGCCACGCGGACGCAGGATCATTGCCGCGATCATCGCAAAACCGAAGATGAGGTAACGCCAAGTAGCAAACTCGCGGAAGATCTCCGGTAGCACGAACATCACAAACACACCAAGCAAAACGCCCGGGAAAGAAGAACCACCGATCAGCACAATACTGAAAAAGAGGACCGACTGGATAAATTCGAAGGCCTCGGGGCTGACTGCCGAATATTGGGTGGCAAAGACGGTCCCAGCCAATCCCGCAATCCCGGCACCAATACTGAAGGCAAAAATCTTGTAAATACGAGTATTGATACCGATACTCTCGGCAGCCAGCTGATCTTCGCGCAGGTAGTGCATAGCGCGACCGGTTTTGCTATTTGCCAGGTTACGCATCAACCAGAGAGTCAATAGCAGCACAATAAAGGCAAAGTAGTAGACCGCAACCTGGCTCGTCAGGTCGAAACCCAGAAAACTCAGGGAATCAAGACCGAAGATACCGTTAGGACCGCCGGTGACCCCGCCAAGGTTGTTCTGCAGCACCTGCACAAAGACGATATTGAAGCCGATGGTCACCACCAGCAGGTAATCACCACGTAAGTGGACAATCGGCCCAGCCAGCAGCGCACCAATAATCGCCGGGATAAGGATCGCCAGCGGGATGGTGGCGATGATCGACCAACCGAATTCGTTGTTGAGGATTGCAGTGGTGTAGGCACCCATACCGAAGAAGAGCGCCTGACCCATATTGAACATGCCACACTTGCCAAGGATGATATCCTGCGACAATGCCACGACAGCAAAGATCAGGAAAGTGATTGCCACCGCCTGCCAACGATCGTCAAGCAGGTGCGGGAGCACCGCCATCACCGCGAAGAAGATCGGATAACCGAATTTCTGCAGCTCTTTCATCAGACTTTCTCCGCAACCCGCTCACCAAGAATTCCGGTGGGACGGACAATCAGGATTAAAATCAGCAGGATAAAGGTAAAGGCATCAGCCCAGGTGCTCGAAACATAGCCTTCGATGAAGGCCTTAAACAAGCCGAGCAGCATGCCTCCGAGCATCGCCCCGGGGATATTGCCAATGCCGCCAAGGATCGCTGCTATAAAGGCATAGAGCCCGTACTGCCAGCCCATATTAAAGGTGATGCCACGGTAATACAGGCCGATAAACAGTCCACCGACCGCACCAAGGGAAGAACCGATAATGAAGATCAGGGCGATGATACTGTTAACGTTAATTCCCATCAGGCGCGCAGCATCCTGATCGATATAACTTGCACGGATTGCTGCGCCAATGCGGGTCTTTTCTACGAATAAATACAGAGCAACCATCAGCACCAGCGAGAGCGCCAGAATAATCACCTGAATCAAGCTAATTACCACTCCACCGAAATCCCAGTAAACCTGCGGGACCAGCTCGGGGAAGATGCGCATGCGCGGTCCCCAGATCAACATGATGCCGTTCTGAATGACCAGCGAGGCCCCCAAGGCCGAAACCACCGCAGACAACCGCGGGGCTTCACGCAAGGGTCGGTAAGCCAGCCGTTCCAAAACCACCCCGACACCAGCCATCACAAGTGCCGAGAGCAGGAAGATCGTAAGCACCGCGCCCAGAGAAACCGCCTGCCCCAACACCTGGGTATAGATTGTCAGACCGACAAAGGCCGAAGCCGCGACCATATCACCATGGGCGAAGTTGATCAGGCGCATGACGCCATAGACCATAGTGTAGCCGAGCGCAACCAGGGCAAACATACTTCCGATGGTCAGGCCGTTAGCTAACTGTTGCAGAAAAGTATCCATAAAAACTCTCTCCGGTGCTGATGAGCAAGTTGCCAATCAAAAGCCAGGGGAGGACGATTCTGTCCTCTTCTCGCGTCTGAGGGGCGAGTTAAGCAGTAGGGCAGTCTTTCACCAGCCCTCACTTCATTTTTTGTCTAAGCAATTACGTTTTGAAGGTGAAAAAAAAGGGGCGAGAGAAATAATATCTCCCCGCCCCCCGAAATGACTCAGGTGCGACTACTGAACATATTCGTTGGCATATGTTCCGTCGGCCTGAATTTTCTTGACGACATAGGCGCCACCTTTACGATTACCGTCTTTGGCGAAGGCGATCTGGCCGGTGATCCCCTCAAGTGGCGTTGACATGTTGTGCAGGTAGTCAACAACCTTCTTGGCGTCGAAGCTCTTGGTCTGCTCCATGCCATGAATAATGGCACGCATGCCGTCGATGTTCATCAGACCCCAGATAGAAGGCGGCATTTCACCATATTTCTTCTGGTAATCAGCGATGAAGGATTTGGCGATCTCATAGGGGAGGACGTCCGGTGAGGGAACGTTGACAATGAAAGCGCCCTGGGCTGCAGAACCGGCCAGTTTGGCAAAGTCCGGGTTGTCGTTGGCATCGCCGCCGTAGAAATCGGCCTTAATACCGAGAGCAATCTGTTGAGCGCGCAACAGGCCACCATCGGAGTAGTAACCGGCGAAGAAGATCGCATCCGGCTTCTTCGACTTGATGTTGGTCAGGACCGGGGTGAAGTTCTGGGAGTCGGCCTTGATCTTGTCACGCGAAATCACCTTGCCACCCAGTTTCTCGATTGCTGCTTCTGCAGCGTTTGCCAAGCCGTCGGCATAGGTTGAGAAGTCAGAGATAACAACGATACGCTGGTACTTCTTGATGTTAACCAGGTAGTTGGCGACAAACTTAGCTTCGGCACTGTTCGGGAAGGAGTTGCGCAGGAAGGTCCAGTAACCCTTCTCGGTCAGACTGTCGGCGGTACCGTCGGAAGTCTGCAGGACGCCGGCCTTGAAATAGGTCTTCTGCGCAGCCTGTGCACAGGTCGAGGTGTAGGAACCGATAACCATCGAAACGCCTTTGTTAACCAAGTCCTTGGCGCAGATAGCAGCGGCCATCGCGGTGCCCTGATCATCACAAACAACCACTTCGATCTGCTTGCCCATGACGCCACCCTTGGCGTTAATCTGTTCGGCCAACAGTCGGACACCGTTTTCAATGCCCTGCCCTTCGTTGGCGTAACTACCGGTAATCGGAGCCTGAACGCCAACCTTCAGCGTATCGGCAGCAAAAGCCGGAACGGCCAGCAGTGCCACAGAGGTGGCGACCAGGATGGTACGGATGCATCTGTTCATCTCTTCTCTCCTTTGTTTGATAATAACAAACACTGTTTTGACGCGAAGATTAGCCCGCAAAAGGACGATGGTCAATCAAAATGTCCAGTTTGACCATCGTCAGAGTTTCTTGTTTTTTGTACTAAAAACGCTTCAGACCAAGCATTTGACGCAGGGCATGTTTGGCAATCGAAGGGTTCTCACGCAAACGACGTCGCGAGTAAGGCATCCAGGACTCACCGTAGGGGACATAAACCCGCACGCGGTGACCGGCATCAACGATGATCTGGCGCAACTCTTCGTCGACCCCGAGTAGCATCTGGAATTCGTAATCATCGGGTTTAAGGCCGTACTTCTCAATCAATTCGAGGGATTCGAAGACCAATTTTTCGTCATGGGAGGCGATGCCGACATAGGCCTTGTGCTTGAACATCCTCTCCAAGGCCTTGACGAAGCTACGATTGATGGTGACGGGGTCCTTCCAGGCGGCGGTCCGCGGCTCGTTGTAGATCCCCTTGCACAGCCGGTAGTGCATCGGCGCATCGCTTAAACTCTCGATATCGTCTCCGGTGCGGCGCAGGTAGGCCTGCAGCACCAGACCGACGTATTCGGGAAACTCTTCACGCATCTGCCGATAGAGTTTAATCGTGGCATCAGTGCAGGCGATATCTTCCATATCGATCCGTACGAAACTACCCAACTCCGCCGCCTTGGCAACAATCTCGCGGATATTGGCAAAGGCGAACTCTTTATCGAGCAACAGGCCCATCTGGGTCGGCTTAAGAGACAGGTTAGCGTCGATCTTTTCGCGGTCGATGGCTTCGAGAATATCAAGACACTGCTGCTTAAAAAAGGTCGCTTCATCCTTGGTCTTGATGAACTCACCAAGGATGTCGATGGTCGCCATCATCTGACGCCCGTTCAACTCCCGGGTCACACGGACCGCATCCTCCAGTTTCTCGCCAGCGATATAACCCTTGGCAAAGAAACCGACAATCGGACCCGGGACATGCATGATAGTTTTTGAAACCAGAAAGTTGAAGATCGACATTTTTACTCCGAACAAATGGGGTTAAAGGTACAAGGAAAAAGGAGAAAGGTCGGTCAAGACCTTTGTCATTCTGCCTTCATCCTGAGTCCTATTCTTCATCCATAAACGGATATTCGAAGCTCTCCGCCGCATCAAAGGTCTCCTTGATGGTTCTTGGCGAGACCCAGCGCAGCAAATTGAGGCGGGCACCGGCCTTGTCGTTGGTTCCTGAAGCACGGGCACCACCGAAAGGCTGCTGACCGACAACGGCGCCGGTCGGCTTGTCGTTGATATAGAAGTTACCAGCAGCATTTTCGAGCTTGGTCAAAGCCAAGCTGACGGCGCTGCGCTCGGCAGCGAAGATGGCACCAGTCAAGGCGTAGGGTGAAGTCTGGTCGCAGAGATCGAGGGTTTCTTCGTACTGCTCATCGGGGTAGACATAGATGGTCATGACCGGGCCGAAAATCTCCTCTTCCATAGTGCGGAAACGCGGGTCTTTAGCCAGAATCACGGTCGGCTCGACGAAGTACCCGATACTGTCATCACAGCCGCCACCAATAATGACCTCGGCATCATCCGAGTCAGCCGCATAATTGATAAACTCAGAAATACTGTCGAAGGAGGCCTGGTCGATGACCGCGTTGAAGAAATTCCTGAAATCAGAGGGAGCCCCCATCTTGATCTTCTTGATGTCCTGCTCAAGCTCTTTGCGCAATGCTGGCCAGAGTGACTCTGGCACATAAGCGCGCGAAGCAGCCGAGCACTTTTGTCCCTGGAATTCGAAGGCGCCGCGGATGATCGCAGTATTCAGTTTTTTCAAATCAGCGCTCTTATGAGCGACGATGAAATCCTTGCCACCGGTCTCACCGACGATGCGCGGGTAGGATTTGTAGCTAGCGATATTCTCACCGATGCTCTTCCACATGCCATGGAACACCCTGGTCGAACCGGTGAAGTGGACGCCGCCAAGATCGCGGTGCGGCAGGCAAAGCCCGCCGATCTGCGCACCCGAGCCAGGGATAAAGTTGATGACTCCGTCGGGCAGTCCAGCTTCTTTGAGAATCTGCATCCACAGATAGGGTGTGTAAACACAGCTGGAGGCCGGTTTGAGCAACACGGTGTTTCCCATAATGGCGGGCGCAGTCGCCAGATTGCCAGCGATGGCGGTGAAATTGAAAGGGGCGACCGCGAGAACGAAACCTTCGAGCGGACGCTGCTGAAGCGAATTCCAGATCCCTTTGGGCGAAATAGGCGGCTGTTCGCTGTAGATCTGCTCGGCATAACCGACATTGAAACGCACAAAGTCGATCAGTTCGCAGGCGGCATCGATCTCGGCCTGATAGGCGCTCTTGCTGGTCGAGAGCATGCTGGCGGCGTTCATCTTGTAGCGATACTTACCCGACAGCAATTCGGCAGCCTTCAGAAAAATCGCCGCACGTTCTTCCCAACGCAGGGCCTCCCAAACCGGTTTGGCCTCCATCGCCATGTCAATCGCCAGTTTGATCTCGGCCTCGCCAGCCATATGGTACTCAGCCAGGACATGCTTATGGTTATGCGGCATAACCACTTGCCCCAACCTGCCGGTGCGCACTTCCTTGCCTCCGATAATCAACGGAATCTCTATTTTTTTGATGCAAGCTCGTCAAGAGCGACTTTCAGCTGAGCACGCTCAGATGTCCCCGGAGCATAAGAATAGATCGGCTCATTACTTGGGACGGGGACCTTAAAGACTGCGTTATTAAGAAGGTTCATGATTTCTCCACTTAGGCTTAATAAAAGATTGATCGTCTGAAAAGATGGCCATAAATTACGGCCGATGCTTCGCCGATTGTCGCTTCAGTAAAGAGCAAAGAGAGTGCCAAACCTTGTTTTGCTGAGCAGAACGACTCTCGTGAGAGTCAGAGAAAGAGCAATTATAGCAGCTGTTTCGGGAACTTCTCTTAGGTAACGAAGATTTCTAAGGCAAAAAGAATTGCGTCGAGAGCAAGAACTGTCATTGAAAAAGAACCGGTTATTATGCAGGTTTGCATAATAACCGGTCTTAGAGTAAATCGTACTTTTTGAGCTTACGCGCGATAGTCGACTGGTTCACCCCGAGCAACGAAGCGATCTCACTTTGGTTACTGTAATAACTGCACATATCACCCAGCACGCGCCGTTCGACATTCGCAACAATCTCGGACAGAGTCTGTCCTTGTTGCCAGAGACGTTCCTTGTTGCAATGCGGCTCGACTTCTTGCCGAACCGTCGTCGGTAAATCTGCCTGGTCTATCACCTCAGTTTCCGACATGACCACTAGACGTTCACACAGATTCATCAACTCTCGCACATTACCAGGGTAGTCGTAGACTAAGAGAGCATCAACTGCAGCCCGACCAAGGCGACGGTTGACACCATTACGTTGTGAAAAATGTTCAATATAATGACGCAAAAGAGGCAACAGGCAATCTTGACGCTCACGTAGCGGCGGAACCGTCAACGGAATAACATTGAGGCGGTAAAAGAGATCCAGACGAAACTGCTCAGAGGCGACCATCTGCTCCAGATTTCGGTGGGTCGCAGCCAGCACTCGCACATTCACAATCGTTTCTGTCGTTGATCCCAGCCGAGCAATCCGCCCGTCCTCCAGAAAACGGAGTAATTTCACTTGGGCGGCTGCGGGCAATTCAGCCATTTCATCCAGAAACAGAGTGCCACCGTCGGCGAGCTCAAAGTAACCCGGCTTAGCCTTCTGCGCACCAGTAAAGGCACCTTTTTCATAACCGAACAGCTCTGATTCAATCAAAGTATCAGGGATAGCACCGCAGTTGATGCGAATCATCGGCCCCTGAGCACGCTTTGAATGACTATGAATCAGATCAGCCACCAATCCTTTACCAACCCCTGATTCCCCAAGAATCAAGACTGTAGAATCAGCATTACCAACACGTACTGCCTGTTGCAGAACCTGAACCATAAGCGGACTCCGCGCAACAATCTCGCGCGACTCCAACTCGAGTTGCTGCATCGCCAACATCTGTTCGCGAAACTGACTGCTGCGAGTCTCCTCCTCCTCAATACTGCGCTGAAGTTGATCGATCTCGGTCACATCCCGCACCGTAACCACCGCTAACACCAGCACACCCTGTTCATCAAAAACCGGGGTGCCGGTCGACATCAGCTTACGACCGCGATGGTTCTGCAGTACACTGACTTGCTTGCCGCTGCGAATCGTTTCAAGTGCTGCACTGCGGTCAATAAAACCCTCTTCCACCAGGGCGAAGATATTTCGCCCGAGCACCTCCTCAGCCCGGATATGATGCATACGCTCAGAAGCCGGATTGACCCGGATAACCATGCCATCGGCCCGACAGACAAAGAGACCATCAGATGAGGAATTGATGATCGCACTCAGTTCACGATTCAGCTCTTCGATCGTACGTTGATTCGTTTCCATATCCATGCACTTCCGCCTCTATGCAAACTTGCATCGCAATGCATTATTGCATAGAGGCGGAATAAATTCCACATTAACAACAAAAAGTCGCTACAGACCTATGTCCGCAGCGACTTCAATGTGACTTCTTGAAATTTTAGAATGAACTTTATTCTTCGCCACCTAACTCACGTGAACGTGTAGCTGCTGCGCTGACCGCCTCCATCAAGGTGGTCCGCAAGCCATTTCTCTCTAAAGTACTAATACCGGTTATAGCCGTGCCGCCTGGCGAACAGACCCGATCACGCAGAATTGCCGGGTGCTCACCTGTTTCACGCACCATCAGCGCAGCGCCAACCACTGTCTGCACCGCAAGAGCATGAGCAATATCACGACGTAAACCTTCACGCACCCCACCATCTGCCAATGCTTCGATAATTGTATAGACATAAGCTGGGCCAGAACCGGAAAGACCGGTCACCGCGTCCATCTGGCGCTCATCAATCACCTGAACCTGCCCCACGGTTTCAAACAAATGGCTCACTAACAACAAGTCATCATGACTGGTGTTGTGGCCTTGACAGATTGCCGTAGCACCTTCACCAACCAATGCCGGAGTGTTTGGCATCACACGTATCACCCTGGCCGCGGAATCAAAATGCTGTTCAATATGCGCACAGGAAGCACCTGCCAGAATCGACACCAGCAGCGTTTCTTTACGGTAGGCACTGGCAATTCCGCTGAGAACCTCATCGGCAATCTGCGGTTTAATTGCCAGCACCACGAGATCACATTGACGAATCACTTCGAGATTATCACTAACAACACTAACATTGTAGGCATCGGACAGATGCTCACGACGCAGGTCGCTAGGCTCAGACACCATAATTTTCTCGGGTGGAAATGCTGCCTCAAGTAGGCCCTTAATGATCGCCTCGGCCATGTTTCCACCACCGATAAAACCGATTTTCTGAATATTTGTCATATGCTGATCCCTTTGATTGAATAATTATTTTGCGTCACACAAGACAATCTTCTTTAGCATAATGAGACAAATAAATACACTGCCGTAAAATGTGCGGTTAGAATAACCTCTGAATTAATTCTCACCCAAAGTGAAAATTCAACCCAGAGAGCTAACTAGACAACTGAAAGTGCCTAAAACCGACACGGGTGTCAACATAGAGACAATCCCTGTTTTAGAAAACACAGAAGGAGACCGACCATGACACATGAAGAACTTTCAAAATTTAACGGCCAGAACGGCCAGCCTGCCTATGTTGCAATCGGAAGCATCATCTACGATGTCAGTGACAGTCCCCTCTGGAAAGAGGGCAACCATGAAGGAGTTCATCAGGCTGGCTGCGACCTGACCATCATACTCAAAACAGCTCCCCATGTCGCGGCCGTCATCGAACGTTTCCCTAGCGTTGCACGCCTTGAGGAACAAATCGAAAAAAAATCATCTGCCAGTTCTAAACTGATTGTTGCTACTGCCGTAACTATAGCCCTCATTTGCGTCTGGACATTCTTGCGCTAAGCTAAAACAACCTATCTATACCCCTGACAACAAAAATATCGCAGTAGTACTCTTGCGCTTCATAGATAATTAGATTATATTTATTAGCCAAGCCAAACATAATCTAAATAGAAAAAAGAGGGGGAGCACTGGGACCAGATGACTGATCGCGTACACATTCTTTACATCGGAAATAGTCACAATGAGCAACAACAGCTTGAAGAATTGCTGCGCCAAGCTCTAGGTGATGGCCTGCTCATGACATGGATCAACAATTTCAATGAGGCACTCTGGCCCCTTGAAGCCTGCTACTACGATCTCGTCTTTCTTGATTATCGCCTTGATGGCCGCGACACCATAGAACTTCTCCGCCGCTCTTCAAGTATGGAAGAGCGTGCCATGCCGGTTATCATGCTGGCTGACAACGATGACCATCTCGATGATCTTGAGGTTATCCGTCAGGGTGCCGCAGATTACCTGAGCAAGCAGGAGTTGAGCGTTTCAATGCTCAAACGTAGCGTGCGCTACGCAATAGAAAGAAAAAGAATCGAACAACGCCTGCTCACCTTGTCCCACTTTGATCCACTCACCGGTTTGGCTAATCGCAATCTCTTCTATCTCAAATTAACCGATGGGATCATCCAATCATTACGCGGGAACAAATTGTTGGCCCTCTTCTTTCTCGATCTAGATAACTTCAAAGAGATCAACGACACCATGGGCCATCCGGTAGGAGATCGATTGTTGCAAGAAGTCTCGGCACGCCTTAAAAGCTCCACGCGTGCCAGCGACACCGTCGCACGCCTCGGCGGCGATGAATTTGCAGTTATAGCCACTCACCTCGGCAACGAAACCGACATCACCCTGCTGGCAAAGAAGCTAGTCACCAGTTTCAATGAACCCTTCACATTCGGCAATGAAGAGATCATAGCCCACACAAGTATCGGCATCGCTCTTTGCCCAACCCATGGCCATGACCCCGATGAGCTATTACGCCATGCTGACCTTGCACTTTATCAAGCCAAGGCTGCAGGTCGAAATAATTTCAAATTTTACGATTCAGAACTTGATGCACGTGCTCAGGAATACCGCGCACTTGAACAGGAGATGCGTTATGCTCTTCAACAACAGAGTTTCACCCTGCATTTTCAGCCGATGTTTTCTATTGATGGTAAAAATGTAATTGGTGTTGAAGCACTGGTCCGCTGGCCTCACAAGGTCCGCGGGATGATTTCTCCGGCCGACTTCATTCCTCTGGCCGAATCTTCTGGTCTTATCCTGCCACTTGGCGAACAGATTCTGGAAATGGCTTGCGATGAGATCAACCGCTGGAAGCAACTTGGCCTCCCCGAATTATTGGTTGCGGTCAACCTGTCACCGATCCAGTTCGCTGACCAAAATCTCATTGAAAAGATCGCTGAAACCTTGCGGCGAAAGAGTGTTTCACCCCACCTTATCGAACTGGAGATTACCGAGAACACCCTCATGGATACAAGTAGTGATGCAATAGAGCGCCTGACAAAACTCGATGCTATGGGGATCAAGCTCGCTATTGATGATTTTGGAACAGGCTACTCTTCATTGAGTTACCTCAAGAAATTCCCGGTCCACAAACTTAAAATTGACCGCGCCTTCATCATGGACGTTACCACCGACAAGGATGATGCAACGATTGCTCGCACCATTATCCACCTGGGCCAGGCAATGAATCTTGAAATCATTGCTGAAGGAGTTGAAACTGAAGACCAACTCGATTTCCTCCGTAAAGAAGGTTGTGAACAGGTTCAGGGATTTCTTTTTGCCAAACCGATGCCCAGTGATGCTTTAATTGAATGGTTACCAAAATATCTGAACAGCATGATGCAGACTGCTTAAAATCAGGATTTATAAAGTCTATGGATTTGAGCTCATGGACCAACTATCCTGAGAAACGTTTTTTTAACGCAAATGTTCAAATTTAACTACTGACGACTAGCTAATAAACGCCGTAACACTATCGGCAATTTGTCGAAAACTTCAGGTTTTAACAATACCTCACGAATTGAACTTTCAGAAACCCCTGGAGAGGTAAGAGACATTTTAAACCCAGAACAAAGCACAACAGGGGTTTCAGGTGAAATCTTAGCCATTTCTATCGCCATTTCAACACCCGTCATTTTCGGCATGGTATGGTCCGTCACGATTAAATCGTAATTCTGTGGGTTGTCCTTGAACTCTTTCAGGGCCTCGGTACTACTGAACATCGGAGTAACGATATACCCAATATCCTCAAGAAATTCTTGACCCAAGAGAGCAAGGTCTTCTTCGTCATCAACGTACATGATATGCTCATTGCCGCCTTCTGACAGTATCTCCATAATCTTCTCCTCTACGACCTCTTCCTTATAGCAGGGGAACCAGACCGTAAAACAGCTCCCCACGCCAACCTTGCTTTCAACCTCAATGATTCCACCCGACCGCTGGACAATCCCCTGGACGACAGACAACCCAAGACCGGTCCCCCGTTCGATATTTTTTGTAGTGAAATAGGGGTCAAAAATTTTTCCCAAAATCTGCGGAGAAATCCCATTACCACAATCCTTAACCTTCAACTGTAAGTAAGAACCGGCGACGAGGCTATCGTGCTGGGACAGTTCAATCCGTTGCAGATCGACTTCAAGGACACCACCACTCTCTTCCATTGCGTGAAAAGAGTTTGTGCAAAGGTTCATCACAACCTGGTGAACCTCGGTCGAGCTGCCAAGAACCATACTATTGTCAGTATCGATCTGACTAACGATTTCAATAGTTGCCGGTAGTGAGGCCCGGATCAATGACAAGACTTCCTTAACGATCAAATCAACTGCGATCGGATGCGTCTCAAGTTCAGTCTTGCGCGCGAATGTCAAAATTTGGCTGACCAGAGACTTGGCACGTTCGCCAGCCTGTAGCACTTTTTGAATATCTTCGAGCTCACGACTCCCCTGTTGCAAGCGTGTCTTTACCAGCGAAGAATATCCAATAATCGCTGCCAGAATATTATTGAAATCATGAGCTATACCACCAGCCAAAGTGCCGATAGCTTCCATCTTTTGAGTTTGGGATAACTGCTTATGGAGGTCAGATACCTCTTTTTCTGCAGCCTTACGTTCCGAGATATCGCGTAACACTCCAACAGCATGCCACTCATCATTTGTCGAATTCGTGCTAATGATAGCTCCAGAGGAATTTCGTGACCGTCCTTGTGCAGCCCATTTACCTCCTGGGTCTTACCCAGCGCCAGCCCTGTTCCACTTTTAAAAAACTCAACCAATCCCTTATTCACCGCCGGATGATAGTGTTGTGGAGCCAGCAATTGGTGCAGGTTTTTGCCCATCGCCTCTTCACGGCTGAAACCAAAAGTATTCTTTGCCGCCGGGTTCCAGAAGCTAATCCTTCCTGCGGTATCAATCATGATGATCGCTTCGTTCACCGTCTGAGTGATCGCACGATAGTTTTCATTCAGCTGCCGAGATTCCTCTTCCGCTCTGCGTTGCGCTGTCAAATCATGAACGACACCAACAGCGCGTAACGGCTCTCCAGACGGTCTAAAATCGAGCTCGGCAACCTCGCGGACCCAACGCACTTCTTTACCGACCAGGATACGGTGTTCAAGATCGTAGGGCTGTCCAGTCAGGGCTGCATTCCAACTGTCGACAACCCGCGTCCGGTCATCTGGATGAACCCTAGCAATAAAACCTTCAATGTTGCCTTCGAATTCAGCAGGACTCAGCCCGAATATTTTGTAGGCCTCCTCTGTCCAATCAAGGCGGCTAGTCTCGAAATCGAAGTGCCAGCTCCCGATATGTGCAACCTGCTGAGCTTTCAGCAGATCTTTTTCACGCGCACACAGATTTCTGAGGGCCTCTTTTCGATCAGAAATATCCTGGATGTAGCCGGCCATGCGCACTGCTTTCCCCTGATCATCCCAGAGTGCGCTGCCACGGGATCGAACCCAAACAATACTCCCAGCCTTATGCCGCATCCGATATTCAATGTCATAAGGCGAACGATTCTGTAAATGATCGCTCAATACTCGTGAAAACTCCGGTTCGTCCTCAGGTAAAACCAACTCCTTCCACTTATCGAGCGTAAGGATAAATTCCTCCCCAGAATAACCGAGGACCTCAAAAATTCGTGACGACCACCACATGTCGCTACTCTGCAAGTCAGGCCAATCCCAGATCCCGGCGCCTGAACCACGGACAGCGAGTTCAAACCGTTCCTCACTACGATGCAAATTTTCAAGCGCAAAATCATGCTGCCATTCAGCATTTTTCTCTGCGATAGCACGTGGAACAACAGTGGCCAGACGGACAAGATTGGTCTTGAGTACATAATCACTCATTCCGACTTTGATGCATTCAATCGCTCGCTCTTCGCCCAGCGCTCCTGTAATCAACACAAATGGAATCTGCAGGTCACGCTGCTTCGCTTCTTCGAAAGCTGCCATTCCGTTGTAATCTGGAAGAGAAAAATCGGCAAGGATAATATCGAAATTCAGGCGGTCCAAAGCCGCACAATACGAGCGTCGATTGGATACCAGCTCAATACAGCAGGCCACACCACCCGACTCCAGAGCATATCGCACAAGTTCGGCATCATTCGGGTTATCTTCAAGATGTAAAATGTGCAAGGTCGTACTCATAGTCTCCTCAAAAATGAGAGATCATTAAAACAGTAGCAGGTTGCAACGATAAAGCTCTCTACCCTTTTGTTTTATTCTGCAGCAGCCAGTCTGTACCCATCAGATCTCTGCAATCGCCAATATTCAAAGAATCAACATTCGCGAAGAGACTGCTGACAAAAATCGACACCCGAGAAACAGATCGGCCCGGTAATTTCAAACCTGGCTCTCCTCTATTACTGGCAACGCAAAACTAAAGCAGGCCCCTTGATCTGGCAATGTCTCGCCCTTAATCCAGCCACCATGTCGCTTCATAATCCGTTGAGCTGTGGCCAGTCCGATCCCGGTCCCCGGAAAATCTTCGGCAAGGTGCAAACGCTGAAACACACCAAACAATTTATCGGCATAAACAGGATCAAAACCAACGCCATTATCTTGCACACTGAAGACAAACTCATTCCCGATACGACAACCATCAATTTCGATGCGTGGCTGAGGATTTTTCGCACTATATTTCAAAGCATTATCAAGCAGATTTGTCACCACCTGTCTCAGGGTGCTCACATCACCCCAGACTTGCGGCAGAGCATTTATTCGCCAATCGACATCAAACTCTCTTCCTAGTTCAAGGGCACTCCGCACTTCTTCAAAGAGAAGGTTCATATCAATTGAGGCCCGCAATAGATCCATGCGGCCGGCACGTGAAAAGCCTAAAAGGTCATCAATCAGTTGATTCATCTTCGTTGCAGAGTTATAAATTCGCTCCAAATGTTCCTGGGCTGAGTCATCAAGCTGATCAGCAGCAGTCTCTTTTAAAATACTGGTAAAACCAGAGATATGTCTCAGTGGCGCTCGCAGGTCGTGTGAAACGGAAAAAGCAAAAGCTTCCAGCTCATCATTGGCGATTGCGAGTTGCTCCCGCTGCAGAGCCAAATCACAGTTGCTCTGTTGAAGATCATCAGTCAGGTTGATCATCACAGTATTCAAGTCCTCGACTTCACTTACCCGTTGTTGTAGCTCCAGAGTTCTTTGTTCAATAATTTTCTCAAGATTTTCTGATTTATCGGCAACCTCGTCCTGCTGATGTTTGAACTCATCGATATCCTGTACAACGACAACAATTCCAGGTTCTCCCTGCGGTTGAGGTTGCAGAGCAACAGTCACCAAAACCCAGAGAGGGTCCCCATCCTTCTTAAGATAGCGCTTAGCCAGAGAATAGGCTCCCTTGCCCTGCCCCTGTAAATGCTGCATTTCAATTTGACTCAAATAAATATCGTCAGCGTGGGTCATTTTTGAAAGGGATAAGTTATGAAACTCACTCTCTGTGTAACCTAGTCGCTCACACATGAAGGGATTGACTCGAACAATCTGGCCATCGCTTGTCATATGGATGATTCCGGCCTGAATATTCTCAAAAGTATTGCGATAGAAAGCCTCACTCTCTTGCAAGGCGTTTTCCACCTGCTGCTGCCGGGTCAGATCGGTCACAATAATGACCCGATTGTCCGCTTCAACTGATTCAGCGGCATTAAGATCAAACTGAACATCGCGGAGCTGTTGCTGTTTATTGAACATTTGTCTACGGAGATTCAATTTGCCACGCTGCTGAGGATCTAACATTGCAGCTAGATGTTCCCCCCCGACAACAAGACTCTCAAAGTTCTTGCCAAGAAGTTCTCTGACCTCATAACCGAGCATTTTTGCAAAAGGAAGATTACAATAAGTCATCTGCAGATCTCGATTAAGCTCAACAATCCCGTGAGGAATAACCTGCACCAAATGTTGATATTGCAGAAGAGAGCTTGTTAACGCATCTTCTGTCGTCTTGCGCAGCCTGATCTCTTTCCGCAGGCTTCGATTCCACAGTGTGAAGGCTCCTAGCCCCAACACAAAAACAGCGAGTCCATAGCCTGCCCAGAGCCAGAGTTCAGTGTGAGTGACACCATGGTCGTAGCGCATAGATAACCACCGTTGACGGATAGAAGTCTGCTCCTGTGGTGTCACCTTGCGAAGAGTCCGATTAAAGAGACTGACCAGTTCTGGCCAATCTTTGCGTGCAGCAAGCACATGCTCGGGGGGGAGTGCCGGAAAAGGTGCTGCTACCTTGATGTTTTCCAGCCCCATTTCTTTGATAAGGTGGCTGGTCATCATCAGGCTGCCAATATAAGCATCCACCTCGCCATCAGCAAGGAGCTTAAGCGCTTCCGGCATCGATGAGGTCAGAACAATTTTAATCTCAGGGTGCTCTTTTTCAAACAACGATTGTAATAAAAAGCCGCGGGGCATAGCGACCTGTAAGCCGGCTAGATCTTCAATGCCAGCGATAAATTTGCTATCCTCACGCGTGAAAATAACGCTCGGCATGGACAGAAATGAATCCCTTAAAACCATTGCCTGACGGCGTTCATTATCAGGGCTAATAATCGGCAAGACATCAACGCCACTTTTTTCTATTACGCCAGCGACAGCTTCAGCCCAAGATGACTGCACAAAATCGATCTGAACACCGAAATCTTCCATAAAACGGTTCAGGTAATCTATGGCCAACCCCTCAACTTGACCATCATTGATAAAAACCAGTGGCGGCGCATGGGTAACGAAAACCCGTACCCGGTGTTTTTGTTGTAGCCAGGCAAGCTCTTTTGCGGAGAGTTGACTGACGGCATTCTCGGCATAAATAAAACCGTTCAAATTGACGACGTGTCTAACTCTTCCCAACGACTTTAGGTCCTCGGCCATATGCTTAAAACGACCGGGATTGATATGACCGATTTCAACAAGCTCAGGTGAGACCAGTTTAGCTGTTTCTCTAGCTTCAAACAGCAGGTGCTCACGGCTCTTCTCATCACTGTATTTCTGCAAAATCAAGTCAACAATTTCTTCGGGATTCTCCAGGGCATACTTCCAACCACGTAGCGAAGCCTCGCGTAAGTCTTTGACCCGTTGTGGATGATCTTTGATTTCCTGTTCTGTTGTAAAAAGAATGTCACCATAAAAATCGATGCCATAATGCACCGGGTTAATAATTGAGTAAGAAATATGTTGTTGATCAAGAAAGAAAGGTTCATTTGTCAGGTAGCTGGAATACAGATCGGTTTCACCGCGAATCAAAGAATTGAGACTGTATGACATCGATTGCCAATCAATTTTTTCAGCAGGAATACCTTCATGCAACAGCATCGCGAACAGCTCAATATCTGTCCGGCCGTAAGACATAACGCGTTTTCCGGACATGTCCTTTGCAGTTCTTATCGAACTTTTTTGCAGACTGATCGCGACTGCCGGAGAATGCTGAAAGATTGCCGCCAGGGCGACAAGGGGAAGCCCCTGGATCCGACTTGTCAGGAGATGGGTGCCTTCGATACCATAGGTTGCCTTCCCCCCTAAGACTGAATCGACAGGTCTTTGCGGTCCCTGTGCACGTTCAAGCAACTCCACGTCTAGGCCAACATCGCGGTAATATCCCTTTGCGATGGCGGCATAATATCCAGCAAATTGAAACTGATGCTACCATTTCAACTGCAATTTGACTTTTTCAAGACGCGTAGATGATTCAGATTGCCCAGCCGATACCTGAGGCGTAAAGCTGAGACTAACGATCAACAGAAAAAAAACAAAGATCCTCATCGGCTCACCTTTACGGCCTGAAGATCTTGTTGAAACGGTATAAGTTCACGCTTAAGTTCAGCCATATGAGTTTCCCGGCCGGTCATTCATTTAGCATACCCAGTTCAGAGGTACGTTCTTCAACTCTGATCGCGAGTTAAAGGTCACTTCTAGTCTTCTGTCCGTTCGACAAGAACTGCAATTTTGGCATCAAAGGGGTCGATCATAAAGCAACGCTTGATCGAATCAATTCCGGCGACATCAAAAACAGTCCCTCTTTTTAGTAACAGTACACCTGTACCACTATGGAGATCTTGTAAGAGTTGCATACCAACTGCAATTTCATTGGGGGCAACCATACGCTTTACGACTTCTGCGGAGAATTCTAGCTGTCCAAAAATTTCTCCGGCCGCCGCACTAAGGACTTTCTTCAATAGCGGATCAAGCCGCGAACCCCATTCCTGTTTCATCGCTTTAAGAGCTTCTGTCCGAGCATCAGCCTCAGCAAACCGGTGCAACCTGTGTTCAAAACTATTGGCAACAGCAATCAAGCGCGCCCCTAATGGAATATCCTCCTTGGCTAAACCATCAGGAAAACCACTTCCATCATAGTTTTCATGATGATGACGAATTAAGGGGCCCAGGTCTCGAAGCTCAAGAACCGGGTCGATCGCTGTTTGACCACGAACAACGTGACGCTGGTATTCAACCAATTCTTCGTGATTCAACTGGTCCACAGTTTTACTTAGCAACCCATCGGCCATTCCTATTTTGCCAATATCGTGCAACAAAGCCGCCGATCTGTAGTTGCGCACCTCATCAGCAGACAAATCCATAGCTTTTGCCATTGCTGCTACCAGTTCAGCGGTATTGCGCGAGTGACTAGGGTCTACGCGATTACGCATGCCGACCAGACCTGACAAAGCTTCAATCGTTTCACCAAAGCTGGAACGCAGTTGCTGATTTTTTTCCGCAAGAGATTCACTCTTGGCCCTGATTTGCGAGGTCTGATCAAGGACCCGCTGCTTGAGGCGACTGTTCCAATCTTGAAGCTCGGCATTTTGTTTGGAGACCAGAGCGTTGAGTCGCTTGTTCTCACTGACTAACTGATAATGCTCAACGGCCTCAGCGATGGTCGCTAAAAGCTCATCATCCTGCCAAGGTTTGGACAGGTAACGAAAAACCGCGCCTTGATTAATCGCCGCAATCGAGGCTTCAATATCTGCGTAACCCGTCAACAGGATTCTGATCGCATCAGGAACCAACTTGCGGGCCTTACCGAGGAATTCAACGCCGGTCATCTGTGGCATCCGCTGATCGGAGATGATGACCCCGATATCTTCGTTTTCACGTATCAGAGCCAACCCCTCATCACCAGAATTCCCAATCAGAACTTCATAGATATCAACCTGGCCCAGCAATCGCCGCAAACTCTTGGTGATATTGACTTCATCATCGACCAATAGAATTTTGAGGCTGACAGGGGTGTCTGCATTATCACTCATAAAAATTACTCCCGTTACACATCTAAAGGAATCAGTCCCACCACCACCCCCTTGGCAGTAAAACTGTCAATACGACGTACAGCAACTCGATAGCTTTTGTCCTTGATGACGACGACTCCTTCAACTTCAGTCTGGCTATCGAGATTATCAACCAACTGGTTGAGTTCTTTACTAAAAACTTCATTCCGGCTTGTGCCAAGGGGGCCCAGCCCGCCAACAGGGAAGATATACTGAGCCATATCGTTACACTGTGCGATCATCTTCTCGGGGTCGATACCAAAAACTGCGATAGGTAAAACATCGAGGACACCCTGTGACACAGCGAGGACCCGATTACGAATTTCGAGTGCTTCAGTGCGCTGTTGCACTTTCTTTTCAAGGGTATCGTTCATCTCTTGCAGTTCCATATTTTTTTTCTGCAACTCATCATTCAACCGATCATTCTGCAGCTTCAGTTCGCGATGCTGCAAAGCCATGGTCACATTCCCCTTCAGCTCTTCATCGTTCCATGGCTTAGGGATAAACTTATAGATACGGCCGAGATTTATCGCCTCAACGACCGCAGCCGTATCGGCGTAACCCGACAACACAATCCTGATCGTGTCGGGCCAATGTTCATATACCTGACTCAAAAAATCGACACCGTTCATTCCTGGCATCCGATAGTCGGAAATAACCAGGCTGATATCACTCTCCTCTTTGAGGACTTCGAGCCCTTCCTCCCCAGATTCGGCGATCAAAATTTCATAATCGTCCTCGTCCATAAATAAACGCCGCAAGGACTTTAAAACATTACGTTCATCATCGACACAGAGAATCTTTGTGAGTTCAGACATCGCTCTCCCCTCCCCCCCCTATCGGCAGGGTAATCGAAAATGTCGTCCCCTGCCCAACTTCACTGGCAACCTGAATATCGCCGCCATGTTTTTTGATTATTTCGTAACTGATACTCATGCCCAGGCCAGTCCCCTTGCCAACCTCTTTGGTCGTGAAGAAAGGTTCAAATATTTTTTTCAGATTATCTGCCGATATTCCCGAACCGTTATCAGTAATATCAATCTGCACCATGTCTCCAAGGTCCAGCGTCGAGATGCAAATAACGCCATGCTCTTCTATCGCCTGTGCGGCATTGACCAACAGGTTGAGAAAGACCTGGTTGAGTTGCTGTGGGAAGCAGGCGACCAATGGCAACACACCGTAATCCTTCTCAATCTGGGCCTTATATTTGATCTCGTTAGCTGCAAGACTCAGGGTCTTGTCGAGACAGTCATTGAGATTTACCTCGGCATATTCAGACTGGTCAACGCGTGCAAAACCCTTTAGGTTCTGCACGATTTCACGCACCCGCTCGGCCCCCTCCTTCGACTCACTCAACAGATCATCAATATCATCACGCAGGTAATCGATCTTTAATTTCTTCCTCAGTTCGTGAGCTCTTTCTGTTGCCGTTTCATCCCCGGTCCCTACTAAACAGTCTTCGAGCTCTTGTTGGTAGTCGAACAACTTTTGCTGATAACGCGCCAATGTCCCGAGGTTACTGGTAATAAAGCCCATCGGATTGTTGATTTCATGGGCAACCCCGGCGGCCAATTGGCCGATTGACGCCATCTTCTCCTGCTGAAGAATCTGCCCCTGCGTCTGCTTAAGTTGAAGATAAGCCCTCTCAAGATCAGCATTCATCTCCTGGCTCTCAGCGAGTGCAATCCCCAAGCGGGTATAGAGTTCACGGATGGTATTTGCCAGGGGTCCGAATTCAGGGTGTTGAAAAAAGGGTTCGAGCTTTCCTGTTTCAGAAGCTATCTCTAATTCCAGATCCTCTGAGCTACGACTTGGAACGGAGAGATCATTGGTGATTCCTTCCAGCTTCGTCAGGTCAGCTGTGCTTTGGTGAACCAGCAATACCCCGATCACGCCCGCGAACAGACTTCCGAAAATCATAAAATAGATAATTTGCAACTTCGTAGTCTTCAAAGCAGCAAAAGCTTCCGCTGACGGTTGCTGACAACCGATCACCCAATCAGTACCAGTGACCGACTGATAGGCAACCAGCATCGGCACCCCCTTCGAATTCACCGTCTCGGTCGCCCCACGAAAACCCTCGAGCGCGGCATCAAACATCTTATTCGCTCCGAGTGGTACGTCGCGGGTCAGTACACGCTCATCTTTCGGGTGCAAAATCATCAGGCGACTCTGGTCATAGACATAGCTGTAACCTGTTTTGCCGATGGTTTGTTTCCGCAGAAGACCGAGATCATTTTCAGCCAGCAACTGCGCTGAGCAACCGAGCACTCCGAGCGGACGGCCAAAGCTATCGGTCAAATAGGCGGTAAAGGTCAGTACTGCCTCACCTGTGCGCGCTGAGCGATATGGTTGGCCGACAATCCCGGCCTGAGCCTTCATGGTGTTTTGAAAGTAAGGCCGATAAGCATAAGTCTTACCGCGTTTCTCTGGATGCGGCGGGTAATCTACCAACAGATTTCCCTGCGCAGAAAGGATAAAAAAACCGTTTTCAAACACCGGGAACTCACGCATGACCTGCTTGAGTTGCGCCTCAACCTCGGCATATTCGCCATTTACCAGAGCATCGGCCGAAATCATTGTACCTACATGTCGTGCTGCAGAAGACTGTAAACGCAAATAGTCGCTAATCCTTGCCGCTCGAGCCCGGGCGATAGAGTCAAGTGATGCATATGTAGATTGCCGGAATGAGCTTTCGAAAAAGCTCAGAAACAGGTAACCACTACAGCCCAGAGACAGAGCGACCACCACTACAAAACTGAGCATGATTCTGATGCGTAATGTCATTGTCCCCCCTCTTCTTCTTTTACGCCAACCTTGGGGAGAATCAAAGTAAATGTGGTGCCGACACCAACTTCAGATTTAACTTCAATTTTTCCTTCATGCTTCTTGATGATATCGTAGCTGATGCTCATCCCCAGCCCGGTCCCTTTACCAACTTCCTTGGTGGTGAAGAAAGGCTCGAAAATTTTCTTCTGATTCAGAACGGAAATACCGTGGCCGTTGTCACTGATCGCAATATAAAGATTGTTACTCTCTTGCCAGGTTTTAATCCGTATAATTCCCTGCTTCTCAATCGCATGGGAGGCGTTCATCAAGCTATTCATAACAACTTGATTGAGTTGCTGCGGCAGGCAACGTAGCGGATCGATATCCCCGTAGTCCTTTTCAAGAGTCACATTGTATTTCAACTCATTCCAGATAATGCTGATTGTGCTATCGAGACATTCGTTCAGATCAGCCACCTGAACATCAGCATGATCGACTCGGGAAAAGCTCTTCAAATCAAGAACGATCTTCTGGACACGGCTGGCACCGTCCAGAGATTCAGCGATCAGGTCCGTACAATCCTCTATCAGATAATCGACTTTAAGTTTTTTACGCTGCTCTTTCAGCTGCCCCAGCTGCTCTCCGGTGGCAGAATCCTTTATCAAGTTTTCCTGTTCGTCTATATATTCCTCAAGTTTCTTCAGGTAGCGATCGAGACTATTTAAATTGCTCCCGATAAAACCTATCGGATTGTTAATTTCATGAGCAACTCCGGCGGCCAACTGACCAATTGATGCCATCTTTTCGTTCTGAAGCATCTGAGATTGGGTTGCCTTGAGTTCGGCGTTCGCCTCTTTGAGGTGGCGCGTCTGCTCATCAACCATCTCTTCGAGGCTATCGTTTAATGTCAGCATCTGTTCCTCAATCATTCGAGTATCTGTCAGATCAAACAAGGCTCCACTCATGCCACAAAAGCTCTCCTCGTCGAGGTAAGGTGTAAGTAGCAGTTGAAACCAGCGATACTCGCCATCATGCCTTTGCAGTTGAAGTTCACGACTCAGTTTTTTGGGTGTTGCAGCCATCTGCACCAATAAGTCCTCCACCGCCGTTTGCTGATCCGCATGGATTGCAGCCTTTGCAACAACAGGCAAATCCTCGATCCCGGTATAGTTGCGCCACTCCTGATTGGCCCACACAATTTGGCCGTCGCTATCAAAAGAGCACAGAAGTACCGGCGCAACTTCTGCCATTTTCAAGAAATCGAGTTCAGCCATCGAGCTTCTCCAAGTCACCAACAGCATGACGCGGAAGAACAATCGTAAAAGTGGTTCCGATCCCGATCTCGCTCTCCAGGTCTATCCGACCGCCATGGCTATGGATAATATCGTAACTGATACTCATCCCTAGTCCGGTCCCTTTTCCGACATCCTTGGTCGTAAAAAAGGGTTCGAAAATCTTCTTTTGGATATCCTCTGGGATACCACTGCCATCATCACTGATCGACACATACTGATTGTTTTCATCTTGCCTGGTGCTGATGCGAATCGTCCCTTGTTTTTCAATCGCTTGTGCGGCGTTGATCAGAATATTCAGAAACACTTGGTTAAGTTGCTGCGGGTGACACGGGATAGGAGCCAGCTCGCCAAAATCCTTCTCCAGCTCTGATTTATATTTCAACTCGTTCCAGGCAATACTGATGGTACTTTCGAGACAGTCATTCAAACAGACCTCGGCCATTTCAGCCAGATCAACCCGAGAGAAACTCTTGAGGTTCTGGACAATCTTCTTAACTCGCCCCGCCCCATCTAGCGATTCTTCAATTAATTCCCGACCATCTGCGAGGATATAATCAACTTTTAGCTTCTTTTGCTGTTCCTGTAGCAGTTGAAGCTCATCCGATGCGGCTTTTTCGTTCAGCACCAATTTTTGCTCATTAATAAACAGGTTCAAACGGTCAATGTACTTGCCCAGAGTTTGTAAATTGCTGGTGATAAATCCCATCGGGTTGTTGATCTCGTGGGCAACACCAGCTGCCAGTTGACCAATGGAAGCCATCTTCTCCTGCTGTAGAATTTGTGACTGGCTGGCTTTGAGTTTTCGATAGGCATCATCTAGTTCTTGATTCTTCTTTTCGACCGAATCGTTCATATCACGGAGTTCGGCATTGAGTGCGAAAGCGTTATCGAAGGCTTTTTCCATCTCAAGTTCGGCACGAATTCTACGATCGTTATCCTGGCAGATGATGATGTAACCATCGACCTGACTGTGTTCAGAATAGAGCGGACTGGCTGACATCGACATCGCCAAGGCTTTTCCTGATTGTCTCAACAGAAAAACATCCTCAGCATCAAGCTGGTTTTTCTGTTGTAATTGTTTAGCCCAGTTCTTGCCCCCTGCCTTGTCGTCGAAGAGTTCATTGACATTGGTGCCAAGGAGTTTGCTTTCATCACTGCTCAGCACATTCAATACAGCCTTATTGATACGCTGAATTTCCCCCGTGGGCGAAACAACCAGCAAAAGATCATGAATCGAATTAACGATTCGATCAAAAAAATCACGTGAAACGGTCGTGTTCTCAAGGGACCGCTGCATCTGATTGAATGAATTTACCAGTTCGCCTATTTCATCCTGCGACTGGAGTTCAATCTGCTCTTGATGCTGACCATCCGCAATCGCCCGCGTTGCGAGGGTCAAGCGCTTGAGAGGTATCGTCGCTCGGCGGACAACTCCTACGATTAAAAGGACAGTCAGGAATCCAAACCCGGAAGAGGCGTAAATAATAGTTCGTTTTAATCGCAAAACTTCAGCTTCGGCACGCTCCATCGACAAACCGATACGAAAGCCTCCCCAGTGGCGGCCAAAGACAATGACCGGTGCACTCACATCCCACATGGTGACCCCGGTGTCACGGTGATAGGTTTGGCGCAGAACAGCTTGTCCACTCGTTCTTTCGAAGCGCGCAGCTTTCAGTCCGACGGGATCGTTGAAAATCCTCTTGGTTCTGTTCCCTGTCTGGTCCTTATCATCGTCACCTGTCAAGGGTTGCGAATAACGACTGTTATGAGTCGGCAGGTAACCATTCGTGTCAACAAGAACCGCAAAAACAATGCTTTCATCAGAAAGAAAAGCATCTTGAAAATGCTTGATCAAACCATCAAGGTACTGATCATACCGAGTATGATATTTAGGGATCTTGGTGTCAGCCAGTTCTCCACCTGTGATTTTTTGGTAATCCTGATCGAAGATCTCCTCTTTACTAAAAACGCCACTGTTGACCAACTCTTCAAGGATATGGCTCATCCCTTCGGCACCAACAATTGCTGCGGTTTTGGCCCTACGAAAGTTCTCATCCTCAACAACTGCAGCCCGGCTATCAATCAGGAACCAGGCGAATCCGCCCAGCCCTGCCAGAATCAGTGGAACCAACAATAATGAAATCTTGACCGAAAGATGCTGACGTACAAATGAGAGGATCAAAATTTCTCCTCCAGTGGGCCAGCTTCGTTATTCTGAGTCAGGGGGAGCAGGACGGTGAAGCAACTCCCTTTGCCAATTTCACTCTCGATGAGTATTTCACCGCCATGCTTCTGGATAATCTCGTAACTGATACTCATCCCCAGACCGGCTCCTTTGCCGACCTCCTTGGTTGTGAAAAACGGTTCAAAAATCTTCGCGCGAATATCTTCAGGAATGCCAGAGCCATTGTCACTGATCTCAATTTTGAGCATTCCGCCAGAGACGCTGGTCGTAACGCTGATCATTCCCCCCTTATCAATCGCCTGAACCGCGTTAATCAGGATATTCATAAACACTTGATTAAGTTCTTGAGGGCGACATTTAACCTGTGGAATTTCACCAAAATGCCGATCAAGCGTTGCCTTATACTTGATTTCGTTCCAGGCGATAGTGATCGTATCCTCAAGGCACTTATTGATATCGGCCAACTGCTCTTCGGCTGTATCGACATGAGAAAAACTCTTAAGTGTCATGACAATCTTGCGGACCCGCTCAACCCCTGACAGTGATTCTTCGATCAGAGCACCGATATCTTCAAACATGTAGTCGATCTTTGCTTTTTTACGGGAGGCTTCAAGCTGCAAACCGAGCTGAGGGGCGTCTCTATTAACTAAGGCTTCAACTGAGGCAATATAGTTCACTATTTTATTGACATATTTTTCGAGTGAACCCAAATTGCTATTGATGAAACCCATCGGATTATTGATCTCATGCGCAACACCGGCGGCCAACTTTCCTATCGAAGCCATCTTTTCACGCTGAAGCAGCTGTGACTGAGCTTGCTTTAACTGACGATAGGCCGAATTCAACTTTTCCCGTGCTGTTTCCAATTCAAAATTTTTGTACTCAAGGGTTGATGATAGTTGGGTTGCCTGTGAGACCCATTGATGCAGTTCTTCCTCTGCAAGCTTGTCTGCCGTGATATCTTCCTTGATCGCAAGATAGGAGTGAATCTCACCCTGATCATTGCGAATGGGCGAAATTAGTGCGAATTCCCAGAAGTAGCTACCATCCTTGCGGCGATTGTGAAACTCTCCACGCCACTGTTCGCTGGCTAGAAGGGTTTTCCATAACAAGTCGTAATCGGTGAAGCCATCCCCCCCTTTAAGCAGACGCGGAGATTCCCCCATGGCCTCCTCAGCGCTATAGCCAGTTACAGCACAAAACTGCTTATTGACATAGATAATCTGCCCATCTGCATCGGTGATCACAATCGCCGCCGGGTTCTGTTCAACCGGCTGCAGAAGAATTTTTTCATCGATTTCGGTCATATGTGTCGTCGATGTAAAGAATTTATCAACCATACAGTGAGGGTCCATTACGAGAGGAAATCATCACGGTTTTCTTCAAAAACCTCACTGAACTCCTCGAATAATTCTTCCAGTCTGTCCGCATCCAACCCCAAAAGTTTAGCTCCCGGTAAATCCTCAAGATCAACATCATCTTTATAAGGGCCAAAGATACCGAGCATCAGAGGGAACTCGCTGGCAATATTGGCGATAGCCGTCAGATTACGTGCCTCAGAATCCTCTATAGTCGCCAGATCTTTGTCATGATGTCGGAGAGCAACCGTTGCTATAGTGTCTGAAAGCTGCCAGTGGTGCAGAACAGCAGCACCAAGCTCGGCATGATTGATCTCGAACTTTGCTTTTTCCAGGGCTAACATTTCAGCCCCACAGCGTTGGTGCTGTGTGACTAAATCTCGATAAGTATCAGGATCTTGATTATTAAGTACGGTTCTACCGATATGCCTGAAAAGGCCTGCGATAAAAGCCTCTTCCGGGTCACCCACTCGCAAACTCCGCGCTAAGAATCGTGACCCAAGAGCACAGGTCATGGAATCTTCCCAGAGCCTTTGCTCCATATCTCCGAATTTTCCGTGCATGCCACGAATACTCGCTGCCATGACCAGATTACGGAGGGTTCTCTCACCCAGGATGACAATTGCAGTCGACAAGGTTTTTACCTGACGGGCCATCGAATAGAACGACGAATTGGCGATTTTGAGCACACGTGCAGAGATTGCCGGATCACCAGATACCACTTTAGCCAATTCTTCGGCCGAGCTTCGTGATGAACTGATCAGTTCAACCATCCGCGTTGCGATAAGCGGCATCGGAGGTAACTTATCGATATCATAGTCAATATCCTGAAGTTTCTCGGTCATGATAGATCTCCCAAAAAATGTACACAGCCCGGCTAATAAATTCTTAATAAAGATTAACAAAAAAAGTTTTGATTTCTAGTATTGATGCTGAAAAAAACAGACAAATCTCACTCGACTGGTCCCTGAGCATGAACAGAATTTAGTTATAGAATCAATTTGTTACTGCACCTTGCTCTTCAATAGACTGAGCCTGTAAACTGCGAAATTATATTTTCGCCGAAGGAGAGCGCATGTCCCTGCTGAAAGAAGAAATTGTTTTTAACGGAAAGATTCTTAACCTGGCCCTCGAAACTCACTCATTGCCGGATGGACGAGAGGCACGCTTCGAGATGATCCATCACCCAGGCGGTGCAGCAGCGCTACCGATCGACAGTGACGGCCGCTTACTACTGATCAGTCAATTCCGCCCGGCAGTTTGTGGCAATATTCTGGAGATCCCGGCCGGTCGCCTTGAAAAAGGTGAGGATGCTGATGAATGTATCGCGCGCGAACTGCAGGAGGAGATTGGCCGCAAACCTGCGCAGCTTGAGCTCCTCTGCAAAATCTACAGTTCTGTCGGTTTCTGCCGTGAAATGATTTACATCTACCTGGCTACGGAACTGACAACGACCCCAACTACGCGAGAAGACCACGAGTTTATCGATCTGGTTCCTCTGACCCCCGAGAAAGCCTTCGAGATGATCGATGCGGGCGAGATTATTGACGCCAAAACCCTGATAGCACTGCAGGCGTATCGACAGAAGTTGATAGCAAACAAATGAGTTATAAACTGCCTGATGGCTATGCTAACTGCGAACTCTTGCCTTTCAATCGTAAGGCACTTGATGATGATTTTGTTCTTTCAACGCCATCACAGGATCCTGGCGGCGGCGGATACAGACTGATGTTGCAGGGGACCAGGGTGCTTGTCGACAGAACTGAGGATATAAATCTGCCCAGAGACGAACAGGCAATGGAATTAGGGGCAGATCAAGATTCTATTTTTATCGGCCACTGGAAAGGGGTTCCCTGCAGGCTGCAGCATCTCAGCCGCACTGCATCCATTCCGCAAAGCCTGCATGCAACAAACATCCTCGATAATGAACCCGGACTCCCCCTGTCACTACTCTCCCTCGCTGGCCTCGGGAATTCTATATTACACTGGGAACGGACAAGCTGCTGTTGCGACAATTGCGGTGAGAAAATGGGGCGGATCAATTCTGAGTGGGGGAAAAAATGCAGTGCATGTGGGTCTCAGCATTACCCACGCATTCACCCCTGCATTATTGTTCTGGTGCGCCGAAACAATGAAATACTGTTGGTGCGCAAGCCTGAATGGGCTCCTGGACGCTTTGGGCTGGTCGCAGGCTTTGTCGAGTTTGGTGAAAACCTTGAGCAGACCGTTGTACGTGAGCTGTTCGAAGAGACCGGAATTACAGTAACCAATATTTGCTACCAGGGGAGTCAGAGTTGGCCTTTCCCCAGTCAACTAATGACTGGTTTTACTGCTGATTACAGCAGTGGCGAGATCAAACTTCAAGACAATGAATTAAGCGAAGGCAACTGGTATTCAATCGACAACCTCCCGCAACTGCCTCCAAGACGCAGCATCGCCCGCTGGTTAATCGATATGGCAGTCAATGATTTACAAATCGATACAAATAGGATAAAAGGTTAAATTCATCTTACAAAGTTTCCACCCATGAAGTTTGTCCAATATTTCTTTGTCCAGATCAATTGAGGGTTCATTGCAGAAACACCGTTTTGTCAGCATATTCCGCAAACAGCTGCTGGTCGCATGTCTCTTCGCCTTGCTACTAACAATTGTGGCCAGTGCTTACCAGTTTTTTTCAGGCTTGGAGCATGGACAAAATCAGGCAAACGAAACTCTGCAGCAAATTTTACTGGCGACAACTCCGCCCCTCGAAAAACTACTGACAGAAAATAATCTGACCGCTGCGACAGAGCTCCTCAACAACCTCTTCTCTTTTCCACCTATCCTTTCTATTCAATTGACCACTCTCCAACACCAAGGACTGGTCAGTCTGCAACGTCTCCCCGTTCCACCAACACCAAGTTGGATTGAGCGACAACTTTTCGGCCCGACTCACCAGCAACGCTTTCAGGTTGTCGCAGACACAAATCCAGCATCAGGCTGGTTCATCAAACTTGATCTCAGTAATGTCAGAAACCCCAGCAACGACAATCGCAACCTGATGATGAATATATTCAAGAATTTCATCGTTTGTTTCGCATTAACACTGGCCTTTTATAGCCTGTTCCATTCTCTGTTTACCCGTCAGGTCACAAGTCTGGCCAGCCAACTTAACAGCTTAACAGAGGGTTCCGACAAGACCGTCTATCTAGAGGTCAGTCCTTTTCACAAAAACGACGAAATGGGTATTTTAGCAGAAAAAATCAACAATCTCTGGCATAGTCGGGATGAATTAAAGAAAAATCTGACTGATCACAATAAGTTTGTCACCACAGTTACGGCAATCTCACCGGTAGGACTCTTCCGCACTAACACGACGGGCGCCCTCCTTTGGTATAACCAGAAAGCACGAGTCTTGCTTGGAATTCTCGGTTATGAAAAGAGCCTGGATGAATGGTTGGGGAACCTACATCCCGAACATCAAACCCAGGTACTACAGGCTTGGAAATTGGCCATAGCGCAAGAAAAACCCTTTCATGCAGAGTTTCCGCTATGTTTGTCTGACAACAAGTCACGGTGGGTTATCTGCGAAGCAATTCCGTCATGGAGTGACGGCGTCTATGAGGGATATGTCGGCACCCTGACCGATGTTACGGAACTGAAACAAGCGACAGTCAAGCTTCTAGAAAGTGAAGAGCGCTACCACACCATTACCCAGAATGCCAACAGCGCCATTATCCTTACTGAAGCCAACGGAAGAATCAGCTACTGGAACCCTGCTGCGGAAACAATATTTGGTTACAGCCGCAAACAGGCGCTTAATGAAAATTTTGCCGCGCTGATCATTCCCGACAAGAGCCGAAATATCTTTGCGGAAGCCTGCCCAGAGTTTGAAGACAACCCCGTCGATACAACTGGCAATCTGATCGAACTCGAGGCCCGTGCCAAAGACGGAACAATTGTTCCGGTCGAGATGTCAATTTCGGCGTTCAAGATGGACGATTGCTGGCACGCGGCTCTATTCATCAATGATATCAGTAAACGAAGCACGAGTGAGAAAGAGAGGATCAACCTGCTCGATCAGTTGCGTCAATCGCAGAAAATGGAAGCTGTCGGTACCCTGGCGGGCGGCATCGCTCATGACTTCAATAATATTCTGACGCCAATTCTCGGATTTGCCCAACTGCTGCAGATTAAGTTCGAGGAAGGGAGCAAGGAACGCGACCGCGTTGAAAAGATTCTGTCGTCAGCCAACCGCGCCAAGGATCTGGTTGGTCAAATACTCTCTTTCAGTCGCAAATCAAAAGAAGAAGCACAACCAACGTTGGTCGTCCCTGTCATCCGCGAAGCCCTTAAACTGCTGCGCGCTGGCATCCCGGCAACAATCAACATCAAGGCCCGCATCGCGACAACTGATTTCTGGATTCTGGCTGATCCGACACGAATCCATCAGATTCTGATGAATTTGACCACCAATGCGGTACAAGCAATGACCGAACATGGCGGAACCCTGACCATTATTCTCGATCAATTCACCCCCTCTGTCGAGGATTACCCTCAACTAAAAAGCGGCCCTCACATGCGCTTGCAGATCAGTGACACCGGGACCGGCATCGATCAATACACCAGAGAGCGTATATTTGACCCCTATTTCACGACCAAAGGCGCTGAGTCCGGGACAGGGCTCGGGCTGTCAGTGGTGCAAAGCAGCGTCAATGCATCAGGGGGGTGCATAGAACTGGAGTCGGAAGTTGGACTGGGTTCGACCTTTACAGTCCTACTACCGCTACTCACCGGTGAGTTTCAGCATAAAGCTCCGCATCAGCATGCGCTTCATTACGGCGGTGGCCAACATCTGCTACTGGTCGATGATGAAATGAGTCTGATCCATATTGGGCAGGAATTTCTTGAAGATCTTGGCTATCAGGTCACTGGCACCACCAGCAGTCGTGAAGCGATGGAGATGATCGAAAAAAATCCAGATATCTTTGACATGGTGATCACCGATCAAACCATGCCGCAGTTGACCGGAATGGAGCTGGCCCGTCAGACCAAGAAACTGCGACCTGATCTACCAATCCTGATCTGTACAGGACAAAGAAGTCTACTCGACATCGAAGAGTTGGAAGAGGTCGATATCCTCAAGGTGCTAGATAAGCCAGACATATTCCATGATCTGGCAGACACACTCAAAGAGGCCTTTGGTGAAAAAATCAACCTCGAGCCCAGTCCTATGAAAGAGGGTGAAGAATCAAGTCTCTGGTCCTGAGCCTGCCACTACCCCCCAAAACCGCTAGCACTATTTAGTAACCACCTCAAACTCTGGTGGATCGGCAATGCTGCGCTTGACTGCACACTGATCAGTGGCACGGATAATGGCACTTCGGTATTTATCGGGGAAATCATCCGGAAGATTGATGATAATCTGCACCTTGGAAGGCAACTTTTTTTCCGGGTCGCGCTCAATAACGAGCGACAAACTCAAGCCATCCGTTGACAACTCACGTTGTTGGCAAAAGCGCAGGGCAAAAAAACCGGCACAAGTCCCGAGAGACGCCAAAAAAAGATCGAATGGGGAGGGTTCCGCTCCCTGCCCACCGGCACGCGCTGGCTGATCACTCTTCACTGTAAAGCCATCAAACTCGGCATTAACCGCTACCCCACCGGGGAATGTAATTTTCATCTTTTACTCCAATTCACCGTTCGCGCCCAACGTATCAGACTACGAATCTCCAAATAAATTACTTATTCCCGCAAAGAAGCTATCTGCCAGTTGCTCTTTTTCAGTTTCGCTACTTTCACGCGGAACTTCGCTGCTCAGGCGCAACAAAACCTCTTCGGGAATCTCGCTCAAAAACCGACTGGGATCCCGTTGTGTCAAGCTACCATAACGTCGTCTCTTCCGCGCGCCGATCAGGACCAACTGCATACGGGCACGGGTCATACCGACATAACAAAGACGCCGTTCTTCATCTATATCGAAAGTTTCGTAGATCGATTTTTTGTGCGGCAGCGTCTCTTCTTCCATCCCAACCAGAAAGACCACTGGAAATTCCAACCCCTTACTTGAATGCAGACTCATCAGGGTCACGGCATCTTGCGCCAGCTTCTTTTCTTTATCGTTACGACCGATATTATCATCATCAAGCAATGAAACCCGCTCTAAGAAACCTGCCAACGTAGGTTCTGATTCTCTTTCCAGATAAGACGCCATGGAATTGATCACCTCAGCCTGATTTTCTACCCGGCGGCGCGCTTTCTGAGGATCGTTCTCCTGTCGATAAAGCTCCTCATCAAGCTTCAATTCTTTCACCAAATCACGCAGCGTCTCGACCATCTGCAGCGGCTTGGTGAAGCGCTGTCGATAACGCTTGAGCAGGTCTGCAAAGTTATCAATAGCACCGACAACCTTGGCCGATAAGTCTTCGATCATGACGGCCTGTTGCAACAACTCCCAGAGTGGTCTTTCACTCTCTGCTGACAGGCGGATCAAGCGGTCAGCGCTGGTGCCGCCAATTCCGCGACGGGGATAGTTGAGAATCCTCAGGAGATTCACTTCATCAAAAGGATTGATCAGAACCTTGAGGTAGGCAACCAGATCTTTGACCTCTTTACGATCGAAAAACTTCTGACCGCCAATCAATACATAGGGGATATCCTCGTAACGAAGCTGCTCTTCAAATGAACGCGATTGATTGTTGGTGCGATAAAGAATAGCAAAGTCACGGTATTCCAACTTGCGCTTAAAACGCTCGGAGTGAATTCGCTCCATCACCTGCCGGGCTTCGTCCTCGTCATCCTCACAGAGGAGATATTCGACCTTTTCGCCGTCACCATCGGCGGTCCAGAGTGCTTTCACGCGCCGTTTATTATTGTTACAAATCACCGCGTTCGCCGAAGCCAGAATATTCCCGGTTGAACGGTAGTTCTGTTCCAGCTTGATCACTTTGGTGCCGGGAAAATCTTTCTCAAAATTGAGGATTGTACTGATATCAGCGCCTCGAAATCCATAGATCGACTGATCGTCATCACCGACCACGCAGAGATTGCCATGAACACAGGAGAGCTGGCGCAACAAGCGATACTGCACCGGATTGGTATCCTGATATTCATCGACCATCTGGTAAACAAAGCGCTGCTGATAATCGGCCAAAACCTTCGGGTGCTCATCAAACAGCTGTACAACCAGCATCAGCAAGTCATCAAAATCGACCGCATTATATGCCTTAAGTGCCTTCTGGTAGCGGGGATAAACCTCGGCGGTCAGACAACTGTCGGGGTTATTGATATCTGGCTTAAAACCCGCTGCCGAAACCAGACGGTTTTTGGCAGCGGAGATCTGCCACAAGATTCGGTCGGCATCTTTGGCGCTGGAATCGGCGACCAGATCCCGTAACAGATCACGCACCAGGCGCTGCTGGTCGCTGGCAGCATAAATCGAAAAGTTCTTTTTATAGCCGAGCTTTTCGATATGGCTTTTCAATATCCGCACGCACAGCGAATGGAAGGTGCTGATCACCATCCCCTTGCAGGCCTTGCGACCGACCATCTGCTCCACCCGTTCGCGCATTTCACGCGCCGACTTATTGGTGAAGGTCATGGCCAGAATCTGCGTAGCAGCGACCTGACGCTGTTGTAACAGGTAGGAGATACGACAGGTAATCACGCGGGTCTTGCCCGAACCGGCGCCTGCCAGCAAGAGCAAAGGGCCCAGATCATGCTCAACGGCTTGCCGTTGCTGGGGATTCAGACTGTTCAGATCAAACATTGTCAATAAAGCTCATAGATGCAAAGAAAACGGAAATGGCTGCCAGAAAATAGCATAGCCCCAGGGCCGAGAACAAGCTTCAATGGCTTTGCAGCCTGTCAACAGACTCCACTTTGCTTGACAGGATTTTTCTCAAAGAATATAAATATTTAGCAACCCCAACCTACACATGTGAGCGACAATAATGATCCCATGGAAACAACTTGACAGTGCAGACATTCCCAATGATGGCGGGCAGCTACATCTCTTCCAGCGTGCCGAAGAGTTTTCGATCCGGATCGATCATTGTGAGCTGATGAACAGCCGAGCCCACGGTTCAGAAGAGAAGCTTGCAGAACTCGGTTGCGCTGGTCTCGGCGCGGTCGAACGCCCCAGAGTTTTAATCGGAGGATTGGGAATGGGGTTCACGGCAGCAGAAGCCTTACGCCATCTGGGGGTAAATGCCTGCCTGGAAGTCGCCGAACTGCTTTCGGCTGTCGTGCGCTGGAACCGTGAATATTTGGGCCACCTGGCCGGGCACCCTCTGAAAGATCCACGCACACAGATTCGCGAAATCGACGTGGCCGCGATTATCAAAACTTCCGTGCAGAAATTTGACACGATCCTGCTCGATGTCGATAACGGCCCCGATGGTCTGACCCAAAAGGAGAACGACTGGCTCTATTCAGATGCTGGTCTCAAAACTTCTTATCAGGCGTTAAAACCAGGGGGCGTCCTAGCCGTTTGGTCCGCAGCTCCGAGCGCAGCTTTTACTGGGCGGCTACGCAAAGCCGGCTACAAGGTCCGCGAGGAACAGACCCGTGCGCGCGGCAAAGGTAAAGGGGGCCGTCATACCATCTGGCTGGCATCACGATCCTGAAATAACCACGCCTCACAGACTTGCTCCTGTAAAACGAAATGGCCTTTCAAAACCGAAAGAGCTAAATAGCCGCTGATTCTTCTGATCCAGCCTCAGATTCACTATTCAGCCCAAGCCCTGGTCTGCGTTCTCGCTTCCGGTGCTGCGGTCGGCCTGTTCTTCTTCATCCTGATCCTTATTGCACTGATCACTGAACCGGTGGCCTATGTTGTTCCGTCCCGTCAAATTTCGATCCTTATTGCAGCCGTTGCCTCTTTGCCCTGGCTGTAAAAGACGCGACCGCTCCCCAGGCTTTGTTGGAATTGCTTTGATTTTTACAGGTGTTGTCTTAATCTGAGGAGCATAAGGAATCGCCTTGCGACGAGCCGATGAAAATTAAAAATATTTCAGATTAAAAAATAAGGAAAGATAATGATTTCTTCTGTTGATTCAGAGGATTAGCAGTGCTAGATTACGCGCCATGTTTAGATTCTTACTATTATTTGTCTGCCTGTTATGGGCGTCACTGCTATTGATCTCTTGGGGAGGGCCGATCGATCCGATCTCGCCAGCTCAAGCTATTGCTGCGGCTCCAGTTAAATCCTGAAACATTCAGGCCCCAACCGAGTAAAGCTCTACTCTCGAGCGTACCAACAACTACCTTCAAAATATAAACCACTCCAGCTATATTCTAAAATTTAACACCCTTATCATACTGAAAGGTACTGTTCTCCTTGTGATGTTCCACGGCGCTCTAGTTCAGCATCGATGGCATTGAGGATTTCCCACTTATTCATCGACCACAATGGCGCCAATAAGATACTACGCGGACCGTCGCCAGTCAGGCGCTGAATTAAGGTTTCCGGGGGCAAGCGTTCGATAAAGTCGACGACCAGCTCAACATACTCCTGCATTTCGAGCATCGGCACCTGACCCTGTTTATAGAGATCCCCCAATGGCGTTCCTTCGAGGACATGTAATAAATGCAACTTGACCCCATCTACCTTTAGCCGCGCCATCTCGTCGGCCGTAGCCATAACCTCATCCCGAGTCTCACCCGGTAGACCCAGAATCAGATGGACACAAACACGTAGACCTCTTTCTTTGGCCTGATAGTAACTGTCGAGAAAACATTGATAGTCATGGCCGCGTTGCAGATAGTTTAAGGTTTCATCATGGATACTCTGCAACCCGAGCTCAAGCCAGAAGTAACTTCTCTGATCATATTCGGCGAGCAGATCAACAATTTGCGGCGATAAACAATCGGGTCGCGTACCAACAGCCAGACCGACCACATCTTCGACGGCTAACGCCTGATCGTAACGATCGCGCAAAACATCAACCGGCGCGAAGGTATTTGAAAATGGCTGGAAGTAAGCGATAAACCATTTCGCCCGATACTTTCTTCGCATCAACGCCTTGGAATTTTCGACCTGCACAGCAATGATCTCATTGCGTTCGATCCCCACCGATCCCGACCCGCTTGGAGCGCAAAAAAGGCAGCCATGCCCTGCGCGACCATCCTCACGGTTGGGACAGCCAAATCCGGCGTCGATCGAGATCTTGTGTACCCGACCATCAAAACGGGCCTTGAGGTGAGTCGAATAGAGATTAAAAGCTTTACGTCGCATGGCGGCCACTATGTCAAGAAGTCATGGACGGATCAAGGTCAATTTAATTTCGTCAATATTCCGGTCCGCATCTTTGCGCCTCACCGCCCACATGTTATAGTTTCGTGGAGATTGTATTGTAATTGACTGCCGATACCCTAGGAGAGAATTGATGGCAAAAATCCTTTTTGTCGATGACGAGCCCGCCTTGCGACTTCTCTATCATGATGAGTTCTCTGACGAAGGCTATGAGGTCGCAACTGCGGCCAATTGTAGTGAAGCGGCCCAGCACCTCGAAGCGCACGACATCGATCTGGTCGTACTCGACATTCAGATCAAACAGGAGAGTGGCCTTGAGATGCTCCAAAAAATTGTCCAGGAACAAAAAAATCTGCCCGTCATCCTATGTAGTGCCTACAATTGCTACAAAGACGATTTCTCTTCCTGGCTGGCCGATGCCTACATCGTTAAGAGTTCTGATCTCAGCGAGCTGAAACAAGAGATCTCCCGACAATTGGCCCGGCAAGCCTGAACCAAGCCGACGTTCATTAACATTCCCGTTTGCACAACACTGTCCTGACTCTAGGAGTTTGCATGAAAGCTGTCATCATGGCCGGCGGTTTTGGTACCCGTCTGCACCCCCTGTCCATCAACCTGCCAAAACCTATGGTCCCGATATTTAACCGGCCAATCATGTTACATATCGTCGACCTCCTCAAACGCCACGACATCACCGAACTGATTATGTTGCTCTACCATCAACCGGAAACAATCCGGCATTTTTTTGGTGATGGCAGTGAGTTTGGCGTCAGCATCACCTATGTCACTCCACTCGATGATTTTGGAACCGCAGGCGCAGTCAAAGCTGCGGCAAAACACCTCGACGAACGCTTTATGATCATTAGCGGTGATCTGCTGACCGACTTCGACCTGAGCAAGGCGCTCAACTTCCACGAACAGAAACAAGCCCAGGCGACTCTTGCTCTGACACCGGTCGCTGATCCCCTGCAGTTTGGCGTGGTGATCACAGACAATGAAGGTCGCATCACCAAGTTCCTTGAAAAACCTGACTGGGGCGAAGTCTTTTCCGATACGATCAACACCGGCATCTACATTCTTGAGCCCGAAGTGCTGGACCTCATCCCTGAGGGAGAAAACCGTGACTGGTCAAAGGATATTTTCCCAACAATGTTGGCCAATGATGCCCCCCTGTTCGGATTCACCCTCCAAGGGTATTGGGCCGACATCGGCCATACCGATGCATATCTCAACGCCAGTCGTGACCTCTGCTCCGGAAAATTCAAGGTTGAAATCACCGAGAAAGCTGACAAGAACAAAGGACTCTATCTCGGCGAAGAGGCGGGTGCGATCGAGCCACAAAAGGCCAAGTTCAGCGGAACTGTCCTGATCGGCGATAACAGTCGCATCCTGGGTCGAGCCAGCCTTAAAAATACGGTCATTGGACGCAACTGTGTCATTGAAGACGACGTCGAGCTCAACGACTGTGTCCTCTGGGATAACGTCTTCGTCAAAGCCGGGGCCAAACTTGATGGTGCAGTTATTGGCAGCAGCGTAAAAATCGGAAAAGGTGCAACTCTAAAGCCTGGGACCGTAATCGGCGACCATTCAACGATCGGCAAACATGCCCAACTCAATGCCGATGTAAAGGTCTGGCCCAACAAGATCATTGAGGCGGGTTCAATCGTCACAGGCAATCTGATTTGGGGCGAAGTCTGGCGCAAGAGTCTCTTTGAAGGAGCGCTGGTCAAAGGACTAACCAATATCGAGTTGACTCCCGAATTTGCCGCCAAACTTGGTGCGGCCTACGGTTCAACTTTGCCGAAAGGTGCATATATTCTGAGCGGGCGCGATGCCTTCCGTGCCTCACGCATGCTCAAGCGTAGTTTCGTCGGCGGCTTGATGTCGGCTGGCATCAACGTCCGCGATGTCAAACGTCTCCCGGTCCCAATTTTACGCTACAAACTAACCACCTTCGGCGAAGTCGGCGGTGTCCATTTTCGCCAATCTGATCACGATGCCTCAGTGACAGAGATCGTTTTTTTCGATGAACAGGGGCACGAGATCTCATCGAACAGCGCCAAGGCTATCGAACGAATATTCTTCAAGGAAAATTTCCGCCGGGTCCATTTTTCCGAACCGGGGACGATCTCTGAATTACCGAATATCTCTAATTATTATTGTGAAGGTTTCCTGCGCGCGCTCGATAAGGATTTAATCTCTGCCAGTCGTCCACGTGTTGTCGTCGATCTTAACCATTCGCCTGCTGCCGATGTCCTGCCGGGTCTGCTCAATGATCTCGGATGCGAGGTCATCGAGCTCAACTCACATGTCGATGAAACTCAATTGCCTCCCTCTCCTGAAGAAATTATTGCCCGCCTGGATCAATTGGGTCGGATCATCGTCACTCTGCAAGCGACTGCCGGATTCATGATCGGTCCTTCCGGAGAGAGAGCAATCTACCTTGATGATCTGGGAGTGCCTCTCAGTGAGGTTGAAACAATCGCCCTGTTCACCATACTTGAAGAACCCGAAAAATCCGGCCAGATTGTGTTGCCGATTGCAGCGCCCGAAAGTATAGAGCGCATGGCGACCGAACGAGGGATAGCGACAGAGTGGACGAAAGGTGATGGCCGCTCTCTGGGGATGGCGGCACAAAAAAACAATACGATCATGGCGGCAGATCTGGAACGTCGTCTGATTTTCCCACGGTTTCAACCTCACTTCGATGGGATGTTCAGCATTGCCCATCTTCTGGAATTACTAAGCCGACAAAAACGCAGCATCAGCAGCGCCCGTAGCCGCTTGAAGTTCGACAGCTACCTGAGCCTTCAGCTCCCTTGTAGCTGGGAACAAAAAGGCGGAGTCATGCGGCTGATGAACGAAGCGGCGGCGGACCTGCAGACTACCTTTATCGACGGGGTCAAGGTTAATCTGGAGCAGGGGTGGGTACTTGTCGTTCCTGACCCTTACCATCCATTAGTCCACTTACGGGCCGAAGCAAAAACCCGACAACAGGCCGAAGCGCTGCTCAACGAATATCGCATCAAAGTTGAGACATGGCAGAAGGAATTACAAAACAAATGAGTGACGCACGGCTGAAGGTTGCCATCCTCTGGCACATGCATCAGCCTGACTACCGTGACCCGATCAGTGGCCGCACCTTGCTCCCCTGGACCTGGCTTCACGCGGTCAAGGATTACGGTGAAATGCTCGAAACGGTGGCCGAGTGTCAGGCGCCTGTAACTATCAATCTGGTCCCGACCCTGCTTGAGCAACTGGACCGCTATCGTCGCGGTGAAGATGCCGACAGCTGGCTCGAACTGGCACGGAAAACCGCGGAAAACCTCGACCCCTCAGAACAGGCTTTCCTCCTTGAACATTTCTTTTCTGTCAACGATCAACGACACCTGGCTCCCTACCCTCGCTATCGTCAACTGCGTCAGAAAAGAGGTCTTGATCCGATCGCAACAGCGTCGAATTTTTCAGCACAAGAACTGCGCGACCTGCAGGTCTGGTTTCTATTAAGTTGGACCGGCTATCTTCTACGAAAAAAGGAGCCGTTCCTGACCGAACTGATACATCGTGGTGAGAACTTCAGTGAAGAAGACAAGGCACGACTCTTCACCATTTGCGACACCGAGGTGGCACGAATTATCGACCGGCATGCCGAACTTGAAGCGACGGGGCAGATCGAAATTTCACTGACTCCCTATGCACATCCGATTCTACCCCTGCTTTGTGAACTGCGTCGCGCCAGCGAACCAAGCCCTGGGTTGCCTCTGCCATTAACCGACTTCCATCACCCCGAAGACGCGCGTTTACAGGTGCGGGAAGGGCTGCGGACTGGCAACCAGTTGCTGGGAACTCGACCGCGAGGTATCTGGCCAGCTGAGGGAGCAGTCAGTGAGGAGGCGATACAACTCCTCAGCGAAGAGAAAGTTCTGTGGGCAGCCAGTGACGAAGGAATCCTTGCACGCAGCCTTCCTCAGGGGCTACAAAATCGCAAAGACCTCTATCAGGTCTACAGTTATGCCGATCTGCCAATGGTCTTTAGAGATCGTGAGATCTCGGATCGGATCGGTTTTCTCTATGCCGACTGGAGCGCAGAAGACGCCGTTGCAGATATTCTTCAGCGCTTGATGAAAATTTCCACTCAAGCTCCGGACGGGGTGGTGTCGATCATCCTTGATGGGGAAAACTGCTGGGAACGCTATGTCGACAATGGCTACCCTTTCTTGAGTTTACTCTACCGTAAGTTGCTCGACAATCCTGCTTTTGAACTCTGTACCGTTGGCCAAGCAGTTGAAAATAGCACCCCACAACCACTGGAGAGGCTGGCCGCCGGGTCCTGGATCCGCTCTGACTTCACCACCTGGATCGGGCATCCAGAAGAGAACCATGCCTGGGAACTGTTGGCAGCTGCCCGCCGTGACTGTCTGAATGATCAAGTGGTACGAGCACTCGATAGCCCGGATAAACTACCGAATGAACAGCTTCGCGAGCTGCTCCGTGCAGAGGGGAGTGACTGGTTCTGGTGGTTCGGTGACGAGCACCAGACAGCACAGGCCAGCATCTTCGATCGGCTATTCCGCAGTCACCTTGAAGGTCTCTACCACCTGAGCGGACTCGCAGCACCTGCCAGCCTGCAACAACCGATCAAGCCGCAACTGGGACAAACAGCAAGCTGCGAACCAAAGGAACGTTTTACTCCACAAATCGACGGCAAACTCAACGATTACTTCGAATGGCTCGCTGCGGGAGAGATAGATCTGGCCGCAGCTGGCGCTATGCATTCTGCGCAAAAAGGCCTGCAAAAGCTTTACTACGGCTACGACGATCAGGCGCTCTATTTTCGCATCGACGAAGTTAGTATCCTCGATCAACTCTACGGAAAAGAGGGTCGTTTCGAAATTTATCTCCACGGCACCAGAAACCTGTGTCTACGCTGGCACCCACAAAGTAATCGTCTCGAACTGTTCCAGGACGATAATCATATCGGCGAAGGAACTGCTGCACGCGGTTCGATTCTTGAGTTAGCAGCACCCCTAAAGTTGTTAAAACTGAAAGAGAACGATGAATTGCGTCTTTTCTGTTGCTGTGTCAAAGGTGGCCGAACCAACGGACGCTGGCCGGGCGAAGGAGATGCTCCACTTATTTTTCGGGGTGCTTCTCTTGACGAGGAGAACTGGACCATATGATCTCGTCCGTTTTAAAGCTAAAAGCATTTGTATTAACGAAAGGGTTATAACGTGTCTGAACTGCGATGGGATCCACTTAAGGCAAACTGGTCGATCATCACTGAAAGTCGAGGTCGCAGACCAACGGACTTTCTCGCTCCGCGTGAGAAGCTATCCGTCACAGCCTGCCCTTTTTGTTATGGCAAAGAGCACAAAACACCACCCGAAATTTATGCCAGTCGTCCCAACGGCAGCACTGCGAATCAGCCGGGCTGGCAGGTCCGGGTTATTCCCAACAAGTTCCCCGTCCTGCAGATCGAAGGGGATCTCGACAGCCAGGCTCATGGTCTCTACGACCGGATGAACGGCATTGGTGCCCATGAAATAATCATCGAACACCCTGATCACGAACGCGACATGGCAGATCTCAATGGTGTTGAGATCGCAGAGGTATTTAAAGCCTTTCGGGAACGGATGATCGACCTGCGCAATGATGTCCGCTTCCGCTACCTGTTCGCTTTTAAGAATCATGGCATCGAAGCCGCAGCCAACGTCCCCCATTCTCACTCGCAATTGATCGCTGTCCCTCTGATTCCGCCGATGATCTCAACCGAGCTGGAGATCTGTCGCGACTATTATCAGCACAAGGAACGTTGTCTGATCTGTGATTTGATTCATCAGGAGCGTCAGGAGAAGACTCGGGTGGTGCGTGATGATGGCAATATCCTGGTTTATGCGCCATACGCCTCTAGCTTCCCCTTTGAACTATTCATCGTTCCACTGCACCACTGTCATGATTTTACCGCGCAGACAGACCAGCAGCTTCTAGCCCTGGGTGATGCCTTAAGTGACACCCTGAAAAGGCTGCGCGCTGTACTGCGCGACCCCCCTTACAGCTTCATTCTGCACACGGCCCCACCGATGCATCTGCGCAAAGGACGGCCCGGTTATTGGGGTTCCCTCCCCTTTGATTACCACTGGCACATTGAACTTGTCCCAAAACTGACCAAGGTCGCCGGCTTCGAGTGGGGTACCGGCTTTCACATGAATCCAACTCCTCCCGAAGAAGCTGCCGAATTCTTGCGCAATGCAGATATGGAGTCGATGCGCTGACGTGGATATTATGCAAAAAACACTAAGAGAACAGCTTTACCCGCTCGGCTTCCAGTGTGGATACAATAGCTGGAATCGCCTTGAGTTGAATGACGCCCTACTGTCGCCAGATGCCGAAAAACTCTTCTACCTGCGCCAGTTGACGGCAACAGAGTTGCACCGCACAACCAGTGCCCCGTTGACCGCTGGAGAGCTTCAGCTCTGGAGCGTTTTGAATCGCATCCTGCAGATTTTGGGCAGGCGATATCTCGAACAACACCAACTAAATCTTCCCAAAACGCTACAAGTCCCACTGCATGAGATCTGTATGGATCTCCTGCTACGCTTTCCGGTGGCACCAAGAGAGAAGGATGAAACCGCAGCGACCCTTGCAGATAACCACCCATCCAGCATTGACTTTTTTGTTGTCGAACTCTGCCTCCTGAGTTTGCAATCGACCAACCATGCCTTGCGCGATGGGCGCAGTCTTTTCAGAGAAGAGCTAAACAGTCTACAGAACAGTCATCCTTTTGATCAGATTCTGCTGCAGATCGGTCAACATGTCCCAACGATCTCTGGTGAGTTCGGGAGTAAATCACTGCTCGAGCTGTTGAAAGAACCGCTCGCTGCAGCTCCTGACAATTTGGAGGCTCAATTAACTTTTCTGCGCCAAAACTGGGGAAGCCTTCTACCAGCAGATCTCTTGGCGCAGATTGATTCAGCAATTGCCCTGCGTCAGGATGAGCTGCACCAACGTGGCCCCGCTGGCGAGCCTTCTCCGAACATTCCCGGCTTCATTGTCGACAGCGAAGTCGCGAACTTCACCCCGGATCGAGACTGGATGCCCCGAACTGTCATGCTGGCTAAAGCAATCTTTATCTGGCTGCATCAATTGTCTGAACGCTATGGCCGCGAGATACACCGGCTCGACCAAATTCCCGATGAAGAACTTGATGAATTACGCAACTTTGGCTTCACAGGACTCTGGCTGATCGGCATCTGGCAGCGTTCTGAGGCCTCTCGGCGAATCAAACATCTGCATGGTAAACATCATGTTTCAGCCTCTGCCTATGCCATCCATGACTATCGGATTGCCGATGAACTAGGCGGAGATGCTGCTTTGGATAATCTCAAAGCACGCTGTCAACTCCGTGGCATCCATCTGGCTTGCGACGTCGTAACCAACCACACCGGAATCGACAGTCAGTGGGTTCGCCAGCATCCCGACTGGTTCATTCAGACTGCAAATCCACCCTACCCAGGCTATAGATTCACTGGCAGCGACCTGAGTGGGGATGATCGCAGATGCATCCAGATCGAGGATGGATACTACGACCACAGCGAAGCAGCAGTCGTTTTCAGGCTCCGCGAACGGCACTCTGGACAAGTACGCTACATCTACCACGGCAATGACGGCACACATCTGCCATGGAACGATACCGCTCAACTCAACTTCCTGCTCCCGGAAGTCCGTGAAGCGATGATCGGGGTCATCCTCGAAGCAGCAAAACGCTTCGGTATCATCCGCTTCGATGCTGCGATGACACTGGCAAAAAAGCATTTTCAACGTCTCTGGTATCCGCTCCCTGACGGCGGTGAAGGAGTTCCGTCGCGTAGTGCCTCGGCAATGAATGATTCAGAGTTCAACCATTTTTTCCCCGTTGAATTCTGGCGCGAGGTCGTCGAAAGAATCAAGGCAGAACAGCCGGACACCCTTCTGGTCGCCGAAGCTTTCTGGCTGATGGAGGGTTATTTTGTCCGCACCCTCGGCATGCATCGTGTCTACAACAGCGCGTTCATGAACATGCTTAAGCGCGAAGACAATGCTAATTATCGCAAGACATTGGGTGAAATACTCGCCTTTGATCCGGCAATACTCCAACGCTTTGTCAACTTCATGAGCAACCCCGATGAAGAAACAGCCATCGAACAGTTCGGTAACAGC
>JAJRQB010000064.1 GCA_024280485.1 Deltaproteobacteria bacterium | reverse complement strand
GTGTATCTGCAGAATGATATTTTGACCCGGACGTTATCGTCGCGGAGGAATTATGGAAAATCAGTATATCTCTAGTGAGATTGAAGAAAAGTGGCAAGGGCTCTGGGATAAGAATGAATCATTCAAGGTCGATGAACTTGATGAAAGGCAGAAATATTATCTTCTAGAAATGTTTCCCTACCCCTCAGGTCGTATTCATATGGGGCATGTTCGTAATTACGCCATAGGTGATGTAGTTGCCCGCTTTAAACGTCTTCAGGGATTTAATGTTCTTCATCCGATGGGGTGGGATGCTTTCGGGATGCCGGCTGAAAATGCGGCGATTGAACATGGGACACATCCTGGGAAGTGGACCTATGAAAATATCGATAGCATGCGCGTACAGCTTAAACGGATTGGGTTGAGTTATGACTGGTCACGTGAGTTTGCAACCTGTGATGTTGAATATTCCCGTTGGGAGCAATTGATTTTTTTGCGCATGCTGGAAAAAGGGTTGGCCTACAAAAAAACCTCAAACGTCAATTGGTGCAATGATTGTCAGACGGTTCTGGCTAACGAACAGGTCGAGGACGGTTGCTGTTGGCGTTGCAATAATTTGGTTGCACAAAAAGAGTTGGATCAGTGGTTCTTTCGCATCACCCAATATGCTGATGAGTTGCTCGATGAAACCGATAATCTCAAGGGTTGGCCTGAAAAGGTTTTGGCCATGCAACGTAACTGGATCGGCAAAAGTTACGGCTGCGAGATCGATTTCGTCGTTAAGGATTCTGTAGAGAAGGTCAAGGTGTTCACCACTCGGCCTGACACTCTGTTTGGTGCAACTTTCATGAGTTTGGCTCCTGAGCATCCACTGGTTAACTCTCTGGTGTCGGAAGAACAGCGTATAGAGGTTGAGGTATTCGTTGCTGAAGTGTCACGACAGGACAAAATAGACAGAACCAGCGGCGAGTTGGAAAAAAAGGGGGTATTTACAGGCAGTTATTGCATTAATCCCCTGACTGGTAATGAGATCCCCGTCTTCCTGGCCAATTTTGTTCTGATGGATTATGGCACGGGCGCTGTCATGGCGGTTCCGGCGCATGATCAAAGAGATTTTGAATTTGCGCGCAAATACCAACTGTCGGTCCAGGTCGTTATCCAGCCCGAAGCTGAAACCCTCGATCCGGACAAGATGCAAGAGGCCATGACCGGCACGGGGACTCTTGTCAATTCAGGGCGCTTTGACGGACTCTCGAACGAAGATGCCAAAGAGAAGATCGCCAGTTTCCTCGATGACAATAAGCAGGGGTGCAAATCGATCAATTATCGACTGCGCGATTGGGGTGTCTCACGCCAGCGCTACTGGGGAACACCGATTCCGATTATTTACTGCGATAGTTGCGGGACAGTCCCTGTCCCCGAAAAGGATCTGCCGGTTAAATTACCGATGGATGTTGAAATCACTGGTGAGGGGGGGAGTCCGTTAGCCCGTCATCAAGATTTTCTTGCTGTTGATTGTCCATGCTGCGGTGCTCCGGCTCGGCGTGAAAGTGATACTTTCGATACATTTGTGGAAAGTTCGTGGTATTTCGCACGTTTTGCCTCTCCGCAACACGAACTCGCGCCACTTGATCGCAAGGCGGCCAACTATTGGTTGCCAGTTGATCAGTATATTGGTGGTATTGAACATGCGGTCATGCATCTCCTTTATGCGCGTTTCTTTACTAAGGTTCTTCGTGACCTCGGGCTGGTGGATGCCAGTGAGCCTTTTACCAATCTGTTAACGCAAGGGATGGTGTGTAAGGAATCACAGCGTTGTGTCGATCACGGTTGGCTTTACCCTGAGCAGGTCATTGATGGAAAATGCTCTGAATGTGACAAACCTGTAGAACTTGGCCGCACCGAAAAAATGAGCAAGTCGAAAAAGAATGTTGTCGATCCCAACGAACTAATCAAACGCTACGGCGCAGATACCGCGCGACTCTTTTCGCTTTTTGCTGCACCTCCTGAGAAAGACCTTGAATGGAATGAAAAAGGAGTTGAGGGCTGCTATCGTTTTCTGGGGCGTACCTGGCGAGCTGTACACGATAATCTTGATAAGCTTGGCTCAAGCAGCGATATTGCTAGCTTGGCTGGAACGACTTCTGACTTGCGGCGCAAAACACATCAGACGATTAAGAAGGTCAGTGCAGATGTTGATGGCCGCTTCCACTTCAATACAGCTATTGCCTCTGTCATGGAACTGGTCAATGCCATCTATGCATGCGATAAAGAGCAGGAGCAGCCTCTCGTGTTGCGTGAGGCCATTGAATCAGTTGTAAGGCTGCTTTCACCTTTTGTACCGCATATCTGTGAGGAGCTCTGGGAGCGTCTCGGCTACGAGGGCGGAATTGAAAAGCAGGGCTGGCCAACCTGGGACGACGCCGCTTTAGTTACAACCGAGATTGAGATTGTCGTGCAGGTCAATGGTAAGGTACGTAGCAAGATAAAGGTTGCGGTCGATACTGACAAAGAAACACTGGAAAAATTGGCCTTATCCGAGCAAAATGTTGTTCGTTTTATTGAAGGGAAGCAGGTCCGTAAAATGATCTCTGTTCCTGGTCGGCTGATTAATATTGTGGTGAGCGGATGAAACTGACGGTTCTTTTGTTTCTACTGTTAACTGGTTGTGGCTATCACCTCTCTGGCGGTTCATTGCCAGGAGATGTTCGGCTGTTGAATTTGCCGTTAGCAGTGAACGAGACGTCAGAACCTTTGCTTGAGAATATTTTGGCTGCTCCGCTTACTGCCGTTCTCGCCAGACAAAAAGCTGTAGAATTGGTTGAGTCCGAATCGCGATCGGAGGCTGTGTTGCACACGAACATCACTGAGTATCGTGTTGAGCCGACGTCTTATGATTCAAATGACCGGATCAGTGTGTATACCGCGACCATTGTTGTTCACTTTTCTTTGCAGCAGCAAAGTGATGGTAGAATTCTTTGGCAGGGAGATCTGCAACGCCAGGAAACCTACGTCGCTGCCATAGATAAAAACCATCAGGAGGACCTTGAATCTATAGCCATTGACTCCATGGCAAAGAATATAGCGGATGATTTACTCTATCGTTTGATCACCAGGTTTTAAAGATGACTCCTGAGCATCTGCAGCAGGCGATCAATAGCCACAATGTTCCTTCGGTTCTCTTTCTTTATGGAGGGGAGTCGTTTCTGCGGCAGAAGGCACTTAAGCAAATTGAATCTTCTGTTCTTTCCGCGGGGAGTGTGGATTTTAATCGTAATATCTTCCACGCTAAAGGGCTTGCGGTAGAGCAGGTTCTTGAGGCCGTACTGACCTTTCCTGTATTTGCAGAAAGACGTTTTGTCGTTATAAAGGATGCCCATTCCTTAACAGCTTCGGATCTAGAGGATCTACTTCCCTATATAAAAAAGCCTGCGTCTGAAACTTGTCTGGTATTCAGTGGTGAAAAGATCGACAGCCGACGCAAATTTTTTCAAACACTCAAAAAAATAGATGCCTTAGTTGAGTTTAAACCATTAAATGACCGTCAGATTCCGGGCTTTATCCGCGCGCATCTTGATGATCGCGGCTTCACTATTACCGGAGATGCCCTTCTTCTCTTTGTGAGTCGGGTTGGGAGTAGTTTGCATGAAGTGATGACAGAGCTTGAGAAGTTGTCCCTTTATGCCGGGACGCCACGTCTGATTGATGTTCCGGATATCCTGGCTGTAGTCTCAAATCTACGCGCCGAAAATATCTTTGAGATTGGGAATGCCGTTGGGCAGCAAAACCCCGGAAAGGCGTTAACCCTTGGCAGGCATCTCATTGCGGATGGAGAAGCTCCCCTGAAGATTTTATCCCTGTTGAGTAGGCATTATCGACAACTGTGGAAGGCCCGGGAATTACAAGTAGAAGGTTGCTCTTCCTCTGAAATTGCACGTGGCGCTGGAGTGCCACCTTTTGTTGTTGATGGATTGATTGCTCAGGGGAGAAGATATTCAAGAACAGATTTCAGACGTGCATTCAACCTTTTTGTAGAGGCGGATCTGGCAATGCAATCGACTGGTTCACGCCCCGAAGTCGTTCTTGAAAATCTGCTCATGACGTTGGCCAGTGGCAGATCATGAAATAAAAAAAAGACCTCAAAGAGGTCCTTTTTATGACAGGGTCTGTTTGGCTAGATTCAGCCGAGGGTGTTGACCAGCTTGGTCAGTCGCGCAATTTTGCGGCTGGCGGTAGATTTGTGAATAACACCCTTGGTCGAACATTTATCGATACTGGGAATCGCCACCTTCAGTGATTGCTGAGCAAGCTCTTTGTCACTGGCGGCAACAGCCTCACGGACAGCTTTAACCAGGTTGCGCACGGTAGTACGGATGTGGTTGTTGCGTGCATGACGAACTTGATTTTGTTTGTTGCGTTTGATTGCAGACTTATGGTTGGCCACTTTTTTGCTCCTTTTAAGACGATGCTCTGTCAGTGATTGATTATCGAAGGCGATTGATAACACCAGTGTCTGTCGCCAGTCAAGTTAAAATACATTCACCTGCCCTGAAAAAATACTTACTATCAGTAAGTTAGCTGTCTTAACCCGGGGATTAAAATTTGTTATATGTTTAAGGTTAGTCGATGAGCCATCGCAGAAAAATTACTGGAGCAGCCTTTGTCATGGCAGTCGCGACTTTTATAAGTCGTATCGCTGGTCTTGTGCGTGATGTTGTTGTCGCCAGGTTTTTTGGTGCCGGTTTTGTTAGTGATGCTTTTTTTATGGCATTTACAATCCCTAACCTTCTCCGTCGCTTTTTTGGTGAGGGGGCTTTGACTGCTGCTTTCGTACCTGTCTATACCGAAATATCATCGACTCAGGGAGAGGAAGAGGCTCAAAAACTGGCTTGTCGCAGTGTAACTCTCCTGTGCTTGGTGATGGTGGTGGTTGTGAGCGTTGGAATGCTGCTGTCGCCCTGGATTGTTCGTGGAGTCGGGTTCGGTTTTGGTGATATCGACGGCAAACTTGAGTTGACGACGAGTTTGACACGGGTCATGTTCCCCTATGTAGGGCTTGTCAGCATACTTGCACTAGTTACAGGTATTCTGAATGTCAGGGGTCATTTCTTCCTCCCCTCATTGTCACCGTTGCTATTGAACGCCGGGATGATTTTCGGTGCGCTCCGGCTTGGTGATTTTTTCAGCCATCCTGTCTACGGGCTAGCTACCGGGGTTCTGCTCGGCGGTGTTGCTCAGCTTCTACTACAGTATCCTGTGTTGCTACGCTATAGAATTCGCTTGCGGCCTAATTTCTGTTTTGCGGGCGATGCAGCTCTCAGGCGGATTGCCCGCTTGATGCTGCCTGGTGTTGCTGGTGTCGCCATCTATCAGATCAATGTCATTGTGACGCGCCTGCTCGCTTCATTCTTGCCTCAGGGGAGCGTCTCCTATCTCTACTATGGTCAGCGCCTGTTTGAGTTCCCACAAGGGATATTGATAGTCTCCCTAGCCCAGGCTGTATTACCGATGATGAGCCGTCATGCCACAGAAGGTGATGATGAGGCATTTAAGGATTCTTTACAATTTGCTTTTTCTCTGATGGTTGTCTTTACTCTGCCGGCAATTGCAGGACTGGTGATTTGTGCTCGTCCTGTTTATAGCCTCTTTTTTATGGGGGGCGAATTTGATCTGATTGCTTTAAACGCGACCTCTTTAACTCTGATCTATTATGCTCCAGGCTTGCTTTTTGTTGGGCTCAGTCGAGTGGCAGCCCAGACATTCTACGCAATGAAGGATACCCGCACGCCAGTGCTGGTCTCTTTTTGGACATTGATAATGAATGCAGTTCTGGGATATCTGCTGATGGGACCACTTCAATACTTGGGCCTGGCGCTGGCACTTAGTCTTGCCTCAGCATTTAACGCTTTGTTGCTGATTGTTCTCCTGAGACGTCGTATCGGACCTTTTATTAAACACTCACTGCTCAGACCATTGTGGGGCGTGGTGCCAGCTACGGTTGGAATGATCTTTGTCGCAACTCCAATCGTTAACTCGTGTGACTGGTCTCTTCCCGGTGCTATTTTATCGAAGAGTCTTGTCCTCTTTTTTGCCGTTTCGGGTGGTGGGGTCGTATTTTTTCTGTTGTGTCTGTTATTTAAGGTTGAAGAGATCTCACGTGCCTGGCAGCTGTTCCGTCGCCGCAGGGGAGTGGCCAGCGGAGCATGAATCAGACTAGGATTTGATATCTATTAACCTCGATAAATTCTTATCTCCCCCTTCGCGATCATCGAGCCAATCAATTTTTTCAACCAGCCTTTCAGGATTGTGCGGCTGAAAGGTGCGAGTAGTAAAAAGCCAGTCAGATCCGTACAGAATCCGGGAGTTAGTAGCAATAACCCCCCTGAAAGAACCATAGCGCCATCGATCATTTCTTCTGCAGGCATTCTCCCGGCTGCCATCTCTTCTTGTATCTTGAGCATCAAGGAAAGCCCTTGAGATTTTGCCAGATGTGCACCTGCAATACCGGTTGCGAAGACGAGCAGGATCGTGGCGCCAAGACCAATGGTGTTTCCGACCTCAAGAAGTATGTAAATCTCTAGAATTGGAACAGTAATAAACAGGAGTAGTAGTTTTATGAACATATATAATCCTCTGTTTTCATTAAATATTAAGTCAGGCTAAAGTGCTATTTGGTAATTCATTCCTCAGGGGAATCAAGAGCGTAACTAGCTGAAATTATTATGTAAAAAAAGTGCTTAAAAAATGTGCAAGATGCTGTGGTCGCCGTTTTGTCTAATACTCTGAAGATTGTTCACAGTTCTGTCAACAGGTTCTGCACAGTTGATGTTGAAAAGAAGCTAACTCCCTTGAAAGATCTACATTTTTTGGATGTCAAGCATTTTTGACGCTTATTTTTGGGCTTATATACATCCTTTTTGGTCTGCTTTATGAAGAAGATTTAAAACATATTTGCGCAGAGCAAGATCGCAGTCTATATCTTGTTTTTGGGCTTGGAAGACGAGAGAAAATAGACCTTCCGCAAGCTTTTCTTCGCTTATCGGTTCATCTAGTGAAAGATGTAATTCACCCGGTTCGAATGGCGGTCCTGTGGTGGTCGATTTTTTGCTCAGATAACGGCAGCATTTGTCGGCTAATTTTAGGGACGGGAGGTTGACCGGTTGCCGTGAGGCAAAATCAGTCGGTTTGCCCATCTCCTGCAACTCTTGTTGTTTGATCTGCTCCCAGTCTGGATGTTTTTTGGAAGTTTCCTCGGTTGAAAAAATATGTGGGTGACGTCGTTGCAGTTTGGAATTAATGCCCTCAGCAATGTCTCCAATCCCAAACAGACCTTTTTCTGAAAAAATTTGTGCTTGAAATATAACCTGCAAGAGAAGGTCTCCCAATTCGGCAAGAATATCATTGGTGTCACCCCTATCGATAGCATCTATGAGTTCATAGGCCTCTTCAAGGATATAGGGCCGCAGGCTCTCTGGAGACTGCTCACGATCCCACGAACAACCATTTTGCGAGCGTAGGAGCCGCATGGTACTTACTAATTTTGAAAGTTTCTTGATATCTTCCGAAGTCATTTTTCACTTAATCCTTTTTTATAGACCAGAAATTCTATTGCTTGAGTCTCTTGATGTTTAATAATCTACATACTGTCATGATTATTCGGAAGGGCAAATTGAAAATAAATCCTTGCAAAGTGACGGCTGATGGGCTATCAAAGACCGCCCGATTTACCGGAATTCCCTTGACACAATTTAGTCCTTTTCTATAGTGTGTCGTTTTG
>JAJRQB010000006.1 GCA_024280485.1 Deltaproteobacteria bacterium | reverse complement strand
TTGTTCAGTAGAGTCTTGATCAGCATTGCCTTTTCTTTTGGATTGGGTTTGATAGTTTCTGGAAAAACCATCCTACCCATCCGGGAAAGGCAATGCTCTATTTTTTACCGACCTCTACCCACAGATTCTGCGGAAGAGGCATATATCTGAGACAACTTTGGAGATCAGCTCAATGTGGGCTTCACCACCGTGCCAGACATTCCAGGTTTATAACGGGTAACTATAACCGGCCGCGATGAGCCACTCGCGACCCACCGAACTATATAAATTTAAAGAAGCAGTAATTTTCGTCCAAATTATTCGATTTGATAAGTGTTTTTTGCGTTAAGGAAGATCATGTATTTTCCTTTTTCGTGCATAAGCACGTTCGATAGTCATTACCGCAAAATAAATTATGATTGCAATTAAGCACAAAGATCCATTCTTCAGATAAATTGCCAGAACTAATAATATAGCTGCCGACGCAAGCATGCTATTTGCCTCAGCATGCGCTTTACATACTTTTCTGATAAGTTCCTGATTTTCACTTGTTTTTTTTAACTATTTTATATTTTTCTTCTGTTCCATTTGATATTTTTATCTCTAGTTGCTTTACAATAAAACCAACTGGTGGTTGTACAACATGACCTACTAAATATGAGATGAATCCATAAAGAACTAATGATGATGATAAATTTTCAAAGGAAGTATCTGTAATTAAAAAATATGCGATGACACCTATGCTACCGGGAAGGAACCTAGCGTACCAATCAAAGTAAACATCAGGAATTTTGCTCGTCAGTGCTTCCATATTCATATATTTGTCTCCATAAGCACATAACGTTAGTGATAATCGACGACGCGAGGTTCTGGCCAACTACCCCAATATCATTTTGATTTCTGGAAATACACAGCTATTGCGTATCTATTTGCTTGGTTGAGCAACGTCAGCCTTCTGTCACGGTTAAATCACGAATAGCGAAAGGTTTCGTATTTTCGTAGACCTTTCCGAACTTACCAGGAAGTAAATGGAGGCACGCGCCCCAGAAAGCTTCACCCGCTTTTTTAAAGCCGATCGTATCACTTATTTCCCACACAGGGCTGCCAGTCCTGGTCGAGTCAGATGCCTTCGCTGTACTGATCAGCTGGCCCATGAGGCTGTCAAAGCTCCCGACTACAGACTGGCGAATTAGCTCATCTACCTGCAAAACCATAGCTTCACTGAAGTCAAGTGAACCACTTTTTTTCCTGAAGGTCATACTCAAAATTCAACAGAAGCATGTCGCTTTCCCCGGAATACCTCCACAAACTACCTCGTTCAACTTCCAACTGGTGCTCATGAAAGACAAGAGGGTCAAAACGCATCACTGACTGACGAATCTCCCAACCAGCAAAAAAAAGATCGAAACTCTCTCCCGATGCAACCCCCCAATATTCCATACCGCTTCGTGCTGCACCGGCGATTGCAGCTCCGCTCCCTTCTCTATCGCCACGGAGAAAAACCAGAGCAATCGGAAAGCGTACTATTTTTACAGCCTCAGGAGGCGGATTGTCTTCGACTCGCTGTGCGGCAAGCTTAAGCATCCTTTTACGAATTTTGTGAACAGATGCTCCTCCACCACCTCCAAATTCAAAAACATATTCCATGTTTGCAGTCCCCATGCACGGCACTTTCCGTCCGCGTTGCTTTATCCATTAGAAGGTTTTTGATTATATTAAAGAAATATTATTCCGATATTGAATCTTCAAAAACCGCTCTTCTAATTATCGCCCCCCACCCTACTCCACCACAACCATCTTGATATCCGATTGACAATGCTTGCACTTGATCGCTTCGCTCTTAATCAGCTCGGCACACATCGGACACTTCTTCATGGTGCCGCTCTCTAAATTTTCTTTTTCGATTTGATTTTCGTTACGCGGAAGCACCGCCGCCACAATGACTCCCAGCGGCCCCAGCAGCAAACCCATCAAGAAGAAGCCCCCGGCACTTCTTCCCTTACTCCCCGCAATAACCGAACAGATGAACCCGCAAACCAGCCAAACAATGAAGATTGTCAACGTCCCCTCCTTAGTATTCTATCCGTCCTATTCCCCAACAACCCGAACTTTCGCCACACTGATCAGGCCATATCCGCGTCGACACGGCGAAGAGAGCCTAGCACAACGTCATCAACCCGACAACGAAAGGCTCACACCATGACAGCAAAACCACTCGTTCCCTGGATCGGCGGCAAACGCAAGCTGGCCCAGCATCTATTGCCCTTGTTCCCTGATCACCAATGCTACGTCGAACCCTTCTGCGGAGCGGCAGCGCTCTTCTTCATGAAGCCAGAATCAAAGGTCGAAGTCCTCAACGACATCAACGGCGACCTGGTCAATCTCTACCGTGTCGTCAAGCACCATTTAGAAGAGCTTTACAAGCAGTTTAAATGGGTATTAACCAGCCGCGAAAATTGGGGCTGGCTACAGATCACCCCACCTGAAACCCTGACAGACGTGCAACGCGCCGCCCGCTTTTTGTATTTGCAGAAATTAGCCTTCGGCGGCAAGGTCGACGGCCAGTCATTCGGCACCGCCACAACAAGCCGTCCCAGGTTCAATATCTTCACCCTCGAGCAAGATCTCGCCGATGCCCACTACCGCCTGTCCGGCACTCTGATCGAGCAATTACCCTGGGACAAAGTTGTCAAGAAATACGACCGACCGCACACCCTCTTTTACTGCGACCCACCCTATTGGCAAACCACCGGTTACGGCGTCACCTTCGGCTGGGAGCAATACGAAAAATTGGCCGAACTGACCAAGACCATAAAAGGCCAAATGATCATCAGCATCAACGCCCACCCCGAGATCCGCGAACTGTTCAAGGATCTCCCAGTGGTCGAAGTCGACTACCAGTACACCGTCGGTGGAGCGGACAAGAGAAGCGATTGCACTGAACTGATTTACGGCACCTGGCCGGGGGGAGTACCTGAACCGAAGGGATTCCAAGGTGGACTATTTTAACCGATATTTTTCAGTGCACAGATCCCCTGCAATTCAGAGCAATGACACCTGAATTGCAGGGGATCTGAGAACACGGTGCGAACAAAGACTGGAAATTATTCACACCTAATTAAAGATTCACTTTCAAGCGCCAGATATCAAGATTTCCGCCTGCATTTGAAGAGAAATAAATATAATTGTCTTTACCCCAATCGACGGAATTAACATCAAAATTTCCATCGGTCAATTGGACAATATTTTGCCCATTTATATCCATCAGAAATAAATGGCTCCTGTTATTGGTGCGATCAGAAATGAATACAATCTTTCGTGCATCTGGCGACCAACTGGCATCTCTGTCATTTGCTTCGACTGAAGAAAGTTCCATCAGGTTGGCTCCTGCTTCACTTTCCATTGTGTATATTCTCGAATATTTACCAACATTTCTCGCAAATAATAGTTTTCCCCCATCATTAGACCATTTAGGAGCATATCCATCGCCATAAACTCTGAGGTTGGAACCGTCATTGTTTATGACACAAATCTGATTGTCCTTTTCTGTGCGATAAAGAGAGAATGCTACTTGTTTCCCATCAGGTGAAACATCAGGATACATAGCGGGTGAAAAAGAAGGCGGGGTAATGAATTTGACGGCAGATTCACCAGTTACCCCCATTGATTGTACGATAGTGAAGGGGCCAAGCTTGTCTGAAGCGAAAACAATGGCAGAACTGTCGGGAAGCCAGGTACCCTTTCTCGAATTATTATTCTTTCGTGTAAGGATAATCCGGCTAGAATTTTCTACGCTGATTTTTTGCAGAACAGATTTATATGAAGCATTTTCACCAGCTTCATGAACTTGCATCAATAGCCATTTTTTATCTGGTGAAAGCTGAGGGTTCAATTCATATGTTTCTGATGTTGTCATCTTCCTCAGGGCGCTAGCCGCCCCCGTGATCGATACGGTGTTGTCGAAAATAACAGCCGGTTCCGTTGCCTTTTCCAAGTCAAAGTGAATATTCCGCCCAATTGTTGATTCAGACCTACATATGACATCCGAGTCAAGGTAGCCAACCTTTGTTACTTGATAACACCAGGCCGCTATAGTGGCACCTTGAAAAGGTCTGAAAGAAGGAGTCGTCTTGGAGGGATTCTGGAGACTGTTACGATTCTCTCCCCAAAGGATGGTAGCTCCTGATGGGCTAGAGGTGACGTTTTCAAAAAGGTCGAATCGCTGGGGTTCTAAAGGAGCACAGGCACACAATGCTAACACGAACATAAAAATTGAAATATTTTTCTTCAAGACTCAATCCCCCTTGGCTGTGATCACTGAAAAATCGAAAAAAGTAATACTGCCATTTAGCTATCACAATGTCGATAGTTTTACACCCTGGAATACGGTCTGCTTCTCCTCTGAACTGACAAAACAGCCCCTTCGCCCTTAAATGGCCTATAAAAATTTGGTTCAGACATACATTGAAACACCAGCACAAACCATAAAATGCACGCAGATCGAAGCCTTGTTCCAACACAACGAGATTTTGTGTAAAGTGGTCAACAGAATAGCGCGAATCTCGCACCCTTTGGGGGAGATATAAAATGACAGGAAGAGACCTCAAAGCCAGCCGGATCAAGCTCGAAGGAGATGGGCATAAATCAGTAAAAAGGATAGCCGAAAAACTCGAGACACCCAAGCGAACCTACCAGGATTGGGAAGCCAGAAAAGGGGTAGTACCAGGAGTCGTCGGCGTCGCGGTCAAAACACTCCTGCTACTCGCCGAGATCGAAGCTGCTGTAGAAGAGGAAAACCCTGAAGTACTTCAATTAAAAGTGGTTCCAAATTAAGCGTAAAGCGGTGCCAAATTGCGCGGGGGGTTACACTACGCTTCGAGTATCCCCTTCGATAAAGACAAAAAAGCCCGACCACTTTCGTGATCGGGCTTTAATTTTTATTTGGTGCCGCGGGGGAGACTCGAACTCCCACTTCCTTGCGAAAACTGGTCCCTGAAACCAGCGTGTCTACCAATTCCACCACCGCGGCGTGAAGCGAAGCTGTTTATACCAAATGGGTTTTTCGATTGCAATAA
>JAJRQB010000063.1 GCA_024280485.1 Deltaproteobacteria bacterium | reverse complement strand
GATTTTCAATTTGCCCTTGATGACCATGAATAGCTCATCTTCATTTTCATGCTGATGCCAGACAAACTCACCCTTCAGTTTTGCTAATTTCACGAATTGACCGTTAAGCTCACCGACAATCTTTGGCTGCCAATGTTCGTCGAACAGGGAAAGTTTTTCTTTAAGATCGACTTTATCCATTGTTTTGCCTTTATCGATTTGAGTCGTACAGTGACTCTGTAGAAAACCCTATATCCTTCTTGCTCCGAGAAAACCAACTTTCATATTTGCCATACCGTCGATTTTCTTAGTTCGTTGAATGGTTTTGTGACCAGTAAGCCGCGTGATTTTGCAAGGGTTTTGGGTTTTTCTACAGTCTCAACGTTTGAGATAAGCGGTGGCGACGCTAACTTGCGTGACCCACCGCAATTTAGATTTTGTTTTTCAGGAACCACCCAGCTATTTTCCATCCGCCTTCATTTTCTTGTTGAACGAAGCCGCTAATGCGGCGGAAAAGTCAAAGTCCCTCAGAATCAAACAGTTACGGTAAAACTCCATGATAGTGCCCAATGCCGGGCATCATTCAAGCTAAAGGAGTTTACCATGGATCCATCTGAACAATTCCGCTTTGACAGACTCTACCAGCGCCACCTGCGACTGCTTAAACTGCAGGGTTTGAGCGAAAAGACTATCGACGTTTATACGCGGGCGGTGCGCCGGGTTGCGAACCATTTCGACTGTTGCCCGGACAGGTTAACCCCGGAACAACTGGAGATCTACTTCGGTTTACTGGTTGAATCCCATTCGTGGAGCACGGTCAAGGTTGATCGTAACGGTCTGCAATTCTTCTGGAAGCATGTTCTCAAGCTCGACTGGCAATGGGTCAATATTATCAAGCCGCCCAGGATTCATACGATCCCGGATATCCTGACGCTCTCAGAGATTGATAAACTTATCGCTGCAGCCCGTAAATTGCGTTACCGGGTGTTTTTCTTAGCCACCTATTCCATGGGCCTGCGTTTAGGAGAGACCCTGTCTCTGCAAGTTGGTGATATTGATTTCCAGCGCAAACGGGTTCATGTCCGTCGTGGTAAGGGATGTAGGGATCGACTGATCCCCTTGCCGCTTCCCACCTACCATGCCTTACGCGCTTTGTGGTGCAGCCATCGGCACCCCTATCTGTTGTTCCCTTCTGCTCAGGGTTCGATTGAAACCATACGTCAGGCGACAAGCCATATGGATCGTGGTGGTGCGCAAAAGACGATGAAGTTGCTGGTTGCAGAGTGCGGGATTAAAAAAAATATCAATCCACTCCCTACGTCACAGCTTTGCCACTCATCTGCTTGAGCGTGGCTTGAGCCTGCGCCATATCCAGAACCTGCTTGGTCATTCCAGCCCAACCACAACCGCGCGCTATGCGCACCTGACCGATCTGACTGGAAAAGATTCTCTGACCACCATCAATGCTCTGATCAATTCCCTGCATATCGACCTGGGAGGTGATGATGAATCTCATGGCTATCGTTAAGCGGTTTCATGATCCTTTTATCGTCCAATATAAGAACCAGTTACTTCCTGGTCACTTGAGTGCTCTCCGGGCCATTTTGCGCTGCCGTACTCCCGATTCCGGCGAACTTCATGTACGCTGCACCGAATGCGGTCAAACCGAATGGCGACCGCTCTCCTGTGGTCACCGCAGCTGTCCCCAGTGCCAGAATCATGAAGCGAGCAAGTGGCTGGAGCGACAGCAGACCAAATTACTCCCGGTTCCCTACTTTATGACAACCTTTACCTTGCCTTTCGAACTGCGTCCGCTGGCCTGGTTGTTTCAGCGAAAGGTTTACACAATCATGTTGGACTGTGCCACCAGCACCCTGAAGGATTTTGGTCTGAATCCTCGACATCTCGGTGCCGATATGGGGATGACGGCGGTACTGCATACCCAGAACCGGAGACTCGATTACCATCCCCATATCCATATCATTGTGCCCGGCGGTGGTGTCGATAAACGCAGGCGACAATGGAAAAAGGTTAAGGGGGAATATCTGTTCAACGAGTTCAATCTGGCCAAGGTTTTTCGCGCCAAGTTTCTTGAAGCCATCAACAAGGAAGGACTTCGGCTTCCGGTCGGTGTACCCCAAAAATGGGTGGTTGACTGTGCCCATGTTGGGCAGGGGTTACCGGCCCTGAAATATCTGTCCCGCTATCTCTATCGGGGTGTCATTGCTGAAAAGGATATTGTCTCCTGTCGGGGTGGTCAGGTGACCTTTCGCTACACGGAAAGCCAAACCGGGAAAACCTGCTACCGCACCCTGAAGGGTGAAGATTTTTTGTGGTTAGTTCTGCAACATGTTCTGCCCCGTGGTTTTCGGCGGGTGCGTGATTATGGTTTTCTGCACGGTAATGCCAAAAGACTCTTAAAGCTGATTCAACTGATTTTACGCGTCATGCTCGAAGAAAACCCAACGCGACCAAGACCGGTGTTTAAATGCCCCTGTTGTAAAGCAACTATGGTGATTACAGCCTTTCGGCGACCAGTTTGGGCCGCGGGATAAGGGACAAAACCGGCCTCGCGTTACGCCAACCATAAAACAGGAGGACCAGCAGATTTATGAACAGCATGGCGGACTGATTTTTAGCCTCTTTCGCAGGTGAAGAACTTCGCACGCCTTCCAAAAACCATGTAAAAGATCAACACCTTAGCAACCCCAAAACCAATCCGATATATTTGCTTTATCTCTATTACGGTCGGGCTTGTCCAACCACAGGATAAGATCGTGGCTCGTTCCTCGCGCAATCTATCCTTATTCGTTAGGCTTTTCGTGTAGTTAGAATCGTGTTGAATTTTTATTTATTTTTATTACGGGAGAACAGCTTGGTAAGTAAAATTTCTTGGGTAGATTTTCAATTATTTCAAAATTACATTTTCGATTGCTACAGCTGACATGCCGCTCATTTTTACCATAACGATCTGTCTTACTTTCATCTTCATATAAATTTAATTTACTACCGCAATTAGAACATAAGCCGATAGGGTTATCTTTTGCATGTTGTCCGCAGCAACCACCACACCCTTTGCAGATATAACGTTCGTCATCACATTTTATTTTCAAGTCCCTAGAATCAATAATGCTGTAGCAGCTAAAGTCGAGGCAGTGGTTAATATAGTATTTTTTTTCGTATTCATGACAACTATGCGATCCACACTCAAAAACAGTTGCACGATATGCTGCGGCCATACTTTTTGTTACAGGAACTCCTGATTCATAATCTATATATTCGACACGTGCATAGCGCATATCTGGCTTCATTAAATTGCCACATTCCCTACAGTGCAGGACCTTGAATATTTCTTTCAACCTATTAAAATAGCCAGCAAGTTTTATTGGGAAATCTCTTTTGGACGGCGCATTTTCATCTATATAATTGATTCCATAATGTTGAAACCAGTCGTAAATATTATAATCAAGATAGTGTTTCTTAGAATTTGGATTAACTTCGGGGTTAACGCATTCCTGTCCTCTACAAAGGTATTTTTTATTTTTAGGCCAATAAACTGCTTCACATGATAATTGATGACGTCGCATAGTAGAACAAGAAGGAAATAGATTAAACAAACCCTTATCTTTAATATCTACAACCTCGTCTGACAAAGACTCCCACAACCGGTGCAACAGGATCTTATATGCGACATCGAGGTCATTGTTGGCCTGAATCAATGGAAGCAGGTTTGCTAATATGAAATATTCGATATTGCTTTTCAAGTGTTTAGAGTTATTGAAGAAACCACATGTGTTTGGATTTTTACTATAGAGGCGTTTCTTTAACAGCAATGGTTCAAGAATTTTCCATATCGTTGGGTTTGATAGATAGTCATTAATATTCCCCTTAAAACTAGAACTGAAGGCTTCGTTTACATATTCAGGGAGGTTATTGTCTGTTTCTCTGAATTTATTTTCTATAATACAGTTTATATCAGAATATCGATGGAATATGAGCTTTTCATCTATAAGTATTTTATTTATGACTCCTACTAGAACTAGTGTAGTAGGTAGTATTTTTATATTGCTCTCAAAAAAATCATAAATCTCTTCTTCACTTAAGCCTTCGATGTGTTTATATAATTCACACTCATGCTCTTTAATATATCCAGGAGGAATGTTATCGATATATATCCCGATATTAAATAAATCGTTAAATGTTTTGCCATTATAAATAGCAACAAATATTTTTTCCCAATTGCTAGTGGTTTTAATTAATTCATATAGGTGTAAGTTGTGAATCTCTTCATTTTTTACGACATTGAGAAAATCAACATTCGACTCATTTAGATTATTATTTAAGAAGTTTTTTAGTGAACTTTTAAAAGCATATGAGCTAAAAAAACTGTTAAATTTAGACATATTCTTGATGTACAGCTGGAAAACATCAACAGATCCCTTATCATTGATATCACCATTGACCCTAAACAATTTTCTGGCAAATTGCTTTCCGTTCTTTTCCCCTGTTTCAAAAACTACTAATTCATTTTCATTTAAAGAACTACCATTTTTTATTTCTTTCTCGTGGATAAATATATCCTTGCCATCCATAGTTTGGATAAAGCCGAAATCATTTTCTTTTTCTTTATGATGGTTATATCCTCCGAACCACTTTACTAAGCCAAGATGACATTCTTTATTTTTTTCATCATGCATGTAATTGTGTCCTATATGCGTGGGCATTAATTTGGGAGCCTAGCGGGTCATGATAACCGGCGGCAACGCGAGCCTGCGTGACCATCCGCAATTTGGTTTTGCTTTTCAATATAAAACAGACGTATTTTCCGTCCGCGTTTATATGGTTAGACCGCTTTTCAATAGGTGAAATTGCTATTGAGATCAGTAAGCAAATCATTGGCAAGGTCTATATTGTGATCAAGAAAGGCGTCAGTTCCGCCCAGATAATAATAAACTTCTTCCATTCTTCTTCTGATGATTTCAATGTCGTAGTGTTTCTGTTCTGGCAGAGTGAGTGAGCCGTCTTGCCTGAAAGGATAACGAAAAGTTTGCCCGTCAGGGTCAACAGAGTGTAGTTGATTTATTGTTTTGATGATGCCTTGGTCGAAAGGTACCCCTGGCTCAACTATGTTAAGTCTTTCGATTAGCCACTGGATGAGTTTTTGGAGACTGTGTTCATTTTGGATGTCTTTTTTTACGCTCTTCTCCAGTGGGGCATCTCTTTCTCCGATTTTAACGAGAATTTCGTGATAACGTTCAGTTCTCAAGACTAAATGCTTCAACATCAATTCGAGAAAATGCCTGTAGTTGAAGCATATTGGGTAGAAATATAAATCTTGCCCACGATTTTCGAGGGCATATTTGAGCAAAGTGTTAGCCGCTTCATAATAACCACCAATATAGTCTGTATGGTAGCCACCTGCGATGGCATTTCTTCTCCACTTATTTGAAGGTGCCGGAGTGAAAAGTTTCTTTGTCATCTTTTCTTTCCTTGCGGTCTAACGAGACTGTAGGAAAACCTCAGAGCTAACAAAAATACTCGAATCCGAGGGTAGCAAAATCATTCGCCAAAAATAATAATCGATTGTAGAGCAAATATGAGCCCTATTTTTTCCAGGGCCCAAGTTGTTTGGGTTTTTCTACAGTCTCAACGGTTGAGATAAGCGGCGGCGACGCGAGATTGCGTGACCCACCGAAATTCTAGATTTTGCTTTTTGTGAACAACGCCAGCATATTCCGTCCGCTTGATTATCTGGTTGTATTGCCGTTTCTACAGCGACGATCTTTGTGCTGGCATAGACGAACAATAGCACCAACGATGTAATCCCTGTTGTTGATTTTGACAGTTTTCATGATGCTCCTCGGTCAGTAGGTATAATAGATAGGTGCGGAAGGCGTGAAGATATATCCAGACCTTGGGGTTGTCGACCTTCCGAAGTCACGCGCGGATTGAGAGAACTCATTAAGGGATCTCTGGCACTGGGCGTAACCCGCTGAGCCTGGAGGAGGACAAATTGGGCCACAAGCACTGAGCAGAACGAGCATGAGTAGAGCGATAAGATACTTCATTTGAATCTCCTTGAAAGTGAGGCCCCTTGCGGGGCCACCACAGCTTATGGTTCAGTTCCGTGGTTCAAGGTTGCTGAACCTGGACATTTTTTCTACTTTTGACTGAATTCGCGCTTTGAAGTTTTTGACTGAAATTGGCTTTATTCGTTTTTCAATTCTGTAGCTCAAATCACTGTTGCTCATTTCGTTTAGGCACTTCTGTTCGTTGATGCCTTTAATTTTTGATTCAAGCAATACAACGGTAGTGATAACCGGCGGCGACGCGAAGGTTCGGCCACCACCGCAATTTGGTTTTTCTTTTCAATTTAGCGCAGACGTATTTTCCGTCCGGTTGATTATTTTGTTATATTTTTTTCGTTTTGCCAGTTCAATACTCACCTAAGGTTGTTTAGTTAATTTCATTACTTCTTCATATAGTGGGTTTGTTTTTAGCCATTCAGAGGCAACCTGGCACGCAGATTCAATATAAGGCATGTCGACTTTTGTAAGCTGAAGCTCAGGAATGCTTGCACCGATTGCAATACTTATATTGGCAATTTTTTGTGTTATAGCCATTGCCTCTTCACTTAAGGTCTTGTCGCCTTTTTTAGCATCAAGCATACCCATAACTGATTGTGAACAAAACGCAGCTAATCCACCGTATCTGGAGAGGTTTCTGCTCTTATGTTTAGATTCAATATCTTTGAATAAGTCCATACTTTGAACTATTGCGAGTTGCTTATTGGACAACTCTTGATCTAGTCCTAGCTTTCGGTGATATGCTTGACACTCATTTAAAGCACTACGCATTCCTTTATTCTTAAAAATATTGAACATTTACTGTCTCCAAGTATGTTTAATTCACTGCAAAATACCCCAACTCAAATGGAAAATTCTTTTATGATGTTGGGATCCGAAATTCAATTAACAACTATAACTGTCATGATAAGCGGCGACTACGCGTACCAAAACTTCAGATTTTACTTTTCGTAAAGCACAGCCGTATTTTGGACCGCGTTGGTTATATTCTATTCTGCGCCACAGGTTTCATTTACGTTGGCACTTATAAGTTGTCTCTCGACGGTAATAAAATTATCATCGGACAAATTGTGACCTTGGCACATTGGGACGATATAGTGATTCTTGTCTAAAGAATTATATTTCACAACATGAGCACCCACTGCAGCGTTGTAACTGCAACCCACAATACTGCATTTGCTTGAATTCATTTCTGAGTATTTCTCCCAATGACTTAACCATGAGTCACAGTGACATTTCTTATCTGACGTACCTTTTAAATTTGTCACGTCAGTTTTTAGGATGGCAACAACTTTCATATTTAATTCCTTATTCATGATTGAGAATATAACGGTAACGATAAGCGGCGGCAACGCGAACTTGCGTGTACCGCCTAACTATTCAACTTAAAGCAGACGATATATTCCGTCCGCTTGATCACATGGTTAGGAGCTTTTCAATGTTAACTCAACGACTTAGACTTAATTGGCTTGGGCGTATATTCCGGCCTAGCGTTTTGCTCAATTTGTTTTTGAAGATTGTCTGCACGATTCTTTTGAATGTTATGTTGTTCTTCGAGATGATTTATCTTTATCTCAAAATCGTAATTATCCTTTTCAAGGATAGATATTTGCTCTTTAAGCAACGCAACATGATCTCTAAGTATTGATGACGAACCGTGTTCTTTTATTAGCCCATCAATTTTAGACAGGAGTAGCGCGATATTCATCATTTTCTGCTCCTAACGGTTTGAGATAAGCGGCGGCGACGCGAACTTGCGTGACCTACCGACATTTGATTTTGCTTTTCGTGAACAACGGCAGCATATACCGTCCGCTTGATTATCTGGTTAGCCCGCCCTTAACCTAGCATTCAGCCGAAACCCATACTCATAATGTCAAAGTTTTCCCCAAAATGTACGCCTAATGTTTTGGGGTCTACTTTGTCATCAAATGCACGACGTAGAGGCTCCTCCTCCATTAGGTCGATCAAATATAGGCCATCGGAAGGCTTGAGTGCATTATTTACACTTGCAGCAGAATCTTTATATATCTGCATCCAATCTTCGAAGTTCGTGTATTTGAAATTTTCTTGGTAGACAATGCCTTCTTCTCTGTTGTTATTTACGCTAGATATGTCTTTAGACATTTCTTCGCTGTCCGTCCCTTGATTATTTGATACTTCAATAAATGTTTGAAGGGACGTTTTTAGCAATTCATTGTCGATACTATTGAGTGGATAGAGTGTCCCATTTGTTTCCCACTCTTGGAGTAAATTCCCAAGCGCAATAACCAATGATGAATAATCATCGTTTTGCGGGGACAAATTGTCGACAGCAGAGGAAAGTGCAATTGCTGCAACGCTCAACTTGTGTGGTCGTTGACCAAATTTACCGTTGAAAATATCTGGTTTACTGTCCCAGACTTTGGCGATTAATAACGTTGCAGTTTTGGCAGGATCAGAAGTAAAGAAACCGTACTTTGCTTGATGCTCTAAAAGGTTCTGTACAACTGTAGCCGCTTCACTTTTTTTCCAATTACTTTTAACTGATCCAAAAAGTCCCATTTGTATTTCCTTTTTATGCCTTTGAGGCTAACAGGGATTCAGCGGTTACCGGATATTGAATATACCCGCACCGGAATATTGGATATCTGGTTACCGGATATCAGTGAAAAAAGTCAATGATTTGTGCGCGTTGCGCATTATAAAAAACAGGCCAGATTGCGGTTGCGATCTGGCCTGTTGAGTTTGGTTTTGTTTTCATTTGCCCCTCCGTAATTTGAATTGGTGCATTAGACCAGTTCGTGACGGGTTCGTCAAACCTTCTGTAGATCCTCCAGCGTCAGGATTGATTCTATATCTCGCCGTTCTGATTTATTGATGATGACGGCGGTTGCTATCAGTTTGGCTCCAGCCTGGGCGATGATCTCGCTAATGGCTTTGTGGGTTGCGCCCTTGGCGAAGAAGTCATCGATAAAGAGGATTCGTTCTCCTGCGATCAGGATCTCTTTGGAGACGTAAAGAGTCGTGGTCTCCTGCTTGGTGAAGCTGTAGCTGTCGGCAGAATAGTGCTCGGCCATGGTCAGTGGTTGCTTCTTTTTGGCGAAGACGTAGGGAACACCGAGCATGCCAGCGACCGGCTGCGCGAGGATGATGCCGCTGGTTTCGGCGGTGATGACTTTCTGGATATTTTTGTCGAGAAAGCGCGTGGCGATATCGGCAGCCAGAAGATCGATCAACTGCGGGTCGACCATATGGTTCAAGAAACGATCGACCTTGATAATTTCACCATTGACCCGGCCATCACGGGCGATCCGGTCCAAGAGAGTTTTAGCGGCATGGTTCATTTGCGATCCTCGCGATCATAGGGCAGACCAAGGTTTCCAGGCTGTTGACTGGCGCCTTTTTGCTGGCGGATGGTTGAAATTACCAAGACCACAATAGTGAAGACGTAGGGGAGCATCTGCAGGACATGGGCGCTGACCGTGGTGCCCATCGCCTGAAAGCGTAGCTGCATGGCGGTGATACCGCCGAACAGATAGGCCCCGAAGAGGGCGCGTACGCTCGACCAGCTGGCGAAGATGACCAGAGCGACGGCGATCCAGCCGCGTCCGGCAGTCATGTTTTCGATCCACATCGGAGTTGAAGCCAAGCTGAGGTAGGCGCCACCGATGCCGACAATGCCACTGCCGCAGGCGACGGCCAGAAAACGGTAGCGGTTGACCGCAATCCCGCAGGCATCGGCTGCCGCCGGGTTTTCACCGACGGTACGCAGGTTGAGGCCCCAACGTGTATGGTAGAAGAAGAACCAGATGAGTCCTACCAGCAGAAAACTGAAATAGATCAACCAGTTCTGATTGAAGAAGGCTTTACCGACGAAGGGTAACTTTGAGAGCAGTGGCAGGGCATGGCGCTCGAAGCCGTCGATGGTTTGGCCGACCACGCTACGGCCGAAGAGGGCGGTGACACCGATGCCGAACATGGTCAGGGCGAGGCCGCTGACGATCTGGTTGCCGCGTAATTGCACGGTAATAAATGCATGAATGCTACCAGCAATAAAGGCGGCGACGAAGGCGGCGACAACTCCGAGTAGCAGGCTACCGCTGGTGAAGGTCGCTGCAAAGCCGCTTAAGGCCCCGATTAGCATCAAGCCTTCGATTCCCAGGTTGATGATCCCGGCGCGCTCATTGATGATTGCACCCAGGGTCGCAAAGAGAATCGGGGTCCCGGCGCGGACCGTGGCATCGAGCAGAATTTCAAGCATCGGCATCCTCCTTGACCCAGCGTAGCCGGAAGTTGATGAAGAAGTCGCCGGCGAGCAGGAAGAACAGGATCAAGCCTTGAAAGGCGTAGGCGAAGGCGACCGGTAGTTGCCAGGAGAGTTGCAGGCTGTCGCCGCCGACCAGCAGAATCCCCATCAATAGGGAGACGATGATCACCCCGAGAGCCGATCTGCGCGCCAGCCAGGCGATGATGATCGCGGTGTAGCCGTAACCGGGCGAGAGGCCGTGTTGCAGGCGGTGCTGGAGACCGGCGACTTCGCTGAAACCGGCGATCCCGGCGATGGCCCCGCTTAAGGCCAGGACGAGGAAGATCGCCAGGCCGGTCTTCATCCCGGCGTAGCGCGCGGCGGCAGGATTGCTGCCGATCGCCTTGATCTGGTAGCCCCAGATGGTACGTTCCATCAGCAGGTAGACCGCCAGGGCGCAGAAGAGGGCGATGAAGAAGCCGCTGTGCAGGCGGGTATTGAAATATTCCGTAAGACGCGCGGCATCGACGAACTGGGCGGTGAGGGGGAAGTTGTAGCCGTCGGGGTTCTTCCAGGGGCCGTAGATCAGATAGTCGGCCAGCAGGATGGCGATGTAGTTCATCAAGAGGGTGACGATCACCTCGTTGACCTGCCAGCGCGCACGCAGCAGCCCGGCGACCGAAGCCCAGAGACCTCCAGCGAAGAAGGCGGCGGCAAACATCGCCGGCAGCATCAGCGGCGCATCCAGGCCGGAGAAGAGTGCGACCCCGGTGGCCCCGCAGGCGCCCATGTAGATCTGGCCTTCGGCACCGATGTTCCAGATCTGCATCCTGAAGGCGACCGAAACCGCCAGCCCGGTGATGATCAAGGGCGTCGCCTTGACCAGGGTTTCGGAGATGCCGTAGGTCGAGCCTAAGGCCTCACGCAGAATTTCAAGATAGGCGGTAGCCGGATTGACCCCGGCCGCAAGCAGCAGAAAACCGGCGACGAAGAGCGCAACCAGCACTGAGGCGATGATGGTCAGGCTGCGGAAGAGTGCGCTGCCCTGATCGCGTTTTTCGACGCGGAAAGCCAGACTCATGCCGATACCTCGCCGCTCATCATCAGGCCGATCTCTTCACGACTGGAACTGGTCGGGTCGGCATAGCCGATCAGGCGTCCGCGGAAGATCACCGCAATCCGGTCGCAAATCTTATAGAGTTCGTCGAGGTCTTCGGAAATCAGAATCGTACTCATGCCGTTGCCCGCACCCTCGGCAATCACCTTATGGACATATTCAGCCGAACCGATGTCGAGACCACGGGTCGGGTAGAGTGCGACCAGCACCGTCGGTTGTTCGGAGAGTTCCCGAGCGATGATGACCTTCTGAATGTTGCCGCCTGATAGCAGCCGCACCGGAGAGCCCTGTGGTCCGGCCTTGATTGCGAACTGGTCGACCTTCTCTATGGCGTTGTTGCGGATAGCGCTGCGGCTTTGAAAGACGCCGTGGCGGAAGCGTTTAGCACGGAAATTCTTGAGAATCAGGTTTTCATCGAGGCTGAGGTCGGGGGCGATACCGATCGCCTTGCGATCTTCGGGGATATGCGCGATTCCGGCGATGTAGCTGCTGCGCGCGCAGCTGCGGGTGATATCCTCACCGTTGGCGAGGACCCGGCCACTCTCAACCTTGGTCAGTCCGGTCAGTGCTTCGGCCAGGGCTTTCTGACCATTGCCAGCGATCCCGGCAATGCCGAGAATTTCCCCTTTTTTGAGCTGCAGGTTGAAGTTGTCGAGGTCGGCCAATCCACGGTCGTTGCGCACCGCGAGGTTTTCAATCTCGAGGACCAGTTCATCACTGAAGGGGAGAGATTTTTGCCATTCGGGGATTCTGTCCCCTCCGATCATCAGCGTGGCCAGCTTGTTCTGGTTGAATTCTCCCGCTTCGAGAGTCGTGACGCTGCTCCCCTTTTTAAGGATCGTCACCCGATCGGAAATTTCCATAACTTCGCGCATCTTGTGGGAGATAAAGATGATACTTTTCCCCTGTTGCTTAAGACGCTGTAGAACCTGAAAGAGTTTGTCGGCCTCTTGTGGAGTGAGGACTGCAGTTGGTTCATCAAGGATCAACAGTCGGCAGTCACGCATCAGCAGTTTGATCAGTTCGATCCACTGTTGGGCGCCGATCGAGAGTTGCCAGACCGGGGTGTCCAGCTCGAGTTCGATACCGAACTCGGCGATGGTCTGTTCGATTCTGGAGCGCAATTGGCGCCGTGGAAAGAATAGCGGTACGCCTTGCAGTGCAACGAGAATATTTTCGAGCACACTGTGAGCGGCAACCAGCATGAAGTGCTGATGAACCATGCCTATCCCTAGGGCCAGAGAATCACGCGGTGAAGAGAAACGGACCGGCTGGCCATCAAGTAGCAGGCTGCCACTGTCCGGCGCATAGAAACCGGTCAGGACGTTCATCAGCGTACTTTTACCCGCACCATTCTCACCTAGCAGGGTGTGAATTTCCCCCTCTGCAATGGAGAAGGAGACATCATCTAGCGCTACCACACCAGGGAAAGTTTTGCGGATATGCTGAAGTTGCAGAAGTTTGGGCATGGTTTCCAGTTATGTATGAAATGCTAACGTGAGACAGACTGAACTGGGGAAATATGACTATCTCGCGCCGGGGATTAAAAAGGCAGACATCACTATCAGCGATGTCTGCCTAAGAGTCTAAGCCGATTTGATTATTGGGGGATAGTCCCTTGAACGCCTTCGACAAACCAGTTCATGCCGAGGAGTGCACTATCGTCGAGGGTAACCCCTGCAGCGACAGTCTCTTTACCTGTCTGGTCATTGAGTGGACCAGTGAAAGGGTGCAGGCTTCCAGCGACAATGGCTTTGCGCTTTTCCTCTACCAGTTGCTTAACCGCAGCTGGAATCTTTTCACTTAAGGGCGCAAGTTGCACCAGATCCTCTTTCATCCCCGACCAGATTTGGGCGGTTTTCCAAGTGCCGTTCTGGACCTCTTCGGCAGTCTTGGAGTAGATCGATCCCCAGTTCCAGATCGGTGCAGTCAAAAAAGCGTTGGGGGCAAATTTACGGTTGTCGCTGTTGTAGCCGATTACATAGGCGTTGCGGGCTTCTGCAGCCTGCAGAGTGGCCGGAGCATCCTGATGCATGGTCAGAACATCAGCACCGACATCGAGCAAGCTGTCGGCAGCGTCGCGCTCGACGCCTGGATCAAACCAGGTCTGGGTCCAGACGACCTTAACCACAGCTTGCGGGTTGACGCTACGTACTCCAAGGGTGAAGGCGTTGATTCCCCGAATGACCTCGGGGATCGGGAAAGCAGCAACGTAGCCGATGCTGTTTGCTTTGGTCATTTTGCCAGCGATAATCCCGGAAAGGTAACGCGGCTCATACATACGACCGAAGTAGGTGCCGACATTTTCGGCCGACTTGTAGCCGGAACAGTGCATGAAAATGACGTCTTTGTTTTTAGAGGCGACGTCGAGAGTCGCATCCATGTATCCGAAGCTGGTGGTAAAAATCAGATTATGACCTTTTTGAACCAATCCGTTGATAACACGAGCCGATTCAGCCCCTTCAGGGACCGATTCGATATAGGTCGACGGGGTCACATATGCAGCTTTCTCCATTTCGATCCGGCCCTGATCGTGAGACCAGGTCCAGCCAGCATCGCCGACCGGGCCAACATAAATGAAACCAGCTTTAATCTGTTTCTCCGTGGCAGGTTGTGCGGTTGCCTTTGCCGCTGGCTCAACGGGCTTCTGTTCGTTGGTGCACCCGGCTGTGAGGAGGGCCAGCGCCGCAAGAAAAGTAAGAAGTTTTTTCATTGGATCCACCTTTCATTTGGTGACATGAAATTTATCAAGGAAAGAACTCTTGTAGTGCAGAAGCTTTTCCCTGTCAAGCAGATCACTGCACCTGCAGTTTACTGGTGATATTATTCTTGAGCCAGCTGGCATCCCACCACTCGAGCGGTTGCACCGGAACTCCTGAAATAAATACGCCGAAGTGCAGGTGGTCGCCGCCAGCCATACCGGTGGCGCCCGAGCGTCCGAGTGGCTGTTTACGGGTGACCTGATCTCCGACGACAACGTCTAGTTGGCTCATGTGGGCGTAGAGAGTTTGGAGCCCGAGCCCGTGATCGATAACCACGCATTGACCGTAGATGCCTAGGTAGTCGGCAAAGACAACCTCGCCAGCATTGGCTGCGATGACTTCTGCGCGAGAAACCGAGGCCAGATCGAAGCCTAAGTGGGTGGCATGATCAACTTTTTTCCCCTTGTACAGATAGTCACGGGTGTCGGCGAAAACGGCCAGAGTCGATGAACCTGGTTGGCGGCTAAAAGCACCCTCCCAAAGTGGGAATGGTGCGGTTTGATGTGAGATCTCAACCATTTTTTGGCGGTTGGCCGCGCGGACATCTCCGTTAACCTTGAGGAAAATTTCGAGGGGATCGGTCAACCCGGGAGCCAAGGTTTCGAATTCAGGAGCTTTTTGTTGCAGAAAGCTATCGGGCAGATTGATCTGGCGATGTCTGAATTTGCGTTTAATCGTATGGAAATAGATACCCGCCTGACGTTCATTGCCGGCCAGATCTCGTGCCCGGATGCGTGGTACAAAATCGGATTCTTTCAAATCCCAGGGCCAGCTGCCGAGTACAATAAAATCGCCCGAATCCTGCTTGAAGCCGGGATAGAAATGTTCGCCGATCAAGAGTCCGCTCTCATCGGTTTCTTCGTTCAGTCGATAGCGGACCAAACCTGCTCCGCCGTGACGGAAGTTATGGGTGCGGCTGAGAACCGAAATAATCGGTGGTCGGCTGTCGTAGACCAGATCAAAACTGAGTTTGTGGCTGTTCCCCTGTCCTAAGTGATAGATCGCGTAGTCACCGCTCGTGATTTCAATAGTAAGCGGGCCTTCCTTGAGCTTTTTGTCCGTAAGTGGAAGGTCGATTTGTGCTTTGAGGGTTTGTGGTGGAAATTCCTGAATCAGCAGGGTTTGACGCCTTTCCCCCTGAACGGCTTCGACCAATAAAGTTTTCAGCCCGCTTCCATCATCACGCAGATCAAGTGCCAGCGCAGTTTTGTTAGAAATTGGACCAGTTCCCGGAGTCAGCCTTGCTGTGGGGGCTGTTGTGTCACGGAAATAAGTGAATGTTGCAGCAAGTAAACCGACGATGATGAGTAGCAGCACGAGTTTTTTTAATGATTTCAATTCGACCTCGATATGTTGGGGAGATATGGGACCTTATCGTTCTTAAACAGCGCAGGCCGGAGATAGGTAAATCTCCGGCCTGCGTGGAATTTGAATTCTCGCGGTTCGGCCAACTTTTGTCAAGGGGGCACAACCGAGAATAATGGCATTGAGTCAGGCGTGGATCGCCTCTTTGGTAACCGCTAATGCCGCTTCGCGTAGCGCTTCGGCAAGGGTTGGGTGTGCATGGCAGGTGACTGCCATATCATGGACACTGCCACCAAAATTGATCACCGTCGTGGCCTCGGCAATTAATTCCGAAGCATGCGGGCCGATAATGTGGATACCATGAATTCGTCCCGTTTCAGGGTCAGCCAGAACTTTGATGAAACCATCATTGTCATTCATGGCCAGCGCACGACCACTCGCGGCAAAATAGAACTTACCTGCAGCAAAGGGGATCTTGTCTGCGGTCAGTCCGGCCTCGCTGCGACCAACACTGGCAACCTCGGGGTGGGTGTAGGTCACTGCAGGGATCGCATTGTAGTTGAGACTGGCGTTTTGACCCGCCATTCTTTCGACACAGACTACGCCTTCGTCGCTGGCCTTGTGAGCCAGCATCGGCCCGGGAATTAGATCGCCAATGGCGTAGATACCGGATGCACTGGTTTGATAGTTTTCATCAACTTCGAGGAACCCTTGCTGATTTGCTGCGAGCCCGACGGCTTCAAGACCCAGCCCTGCGGATTGTGGTCGGCGACCGGTTGCAACCAGTATGATTTCAGTCTCGACTTTTTCATCGCCTTTTTTACTGCTGAGGCTGACGCTGAAACCACCATCTTGTTTGTCGGCAGCTTCGACCTTGGTTTCTAGACGAATATCCAGCCCCTGTTTTACAAGGTTACGTTGCAGCAATTTCGCCATCTGTGGATCGGTGCCGGGAATTAGTTGTGGCAGCATTTCCACAACTGTTACCTGGGAGCCAAGACGGCTCCAGACAGATCCCATCTCCAGACCGATGACGCCACCACCGACGACCAGCATAGATTTTGGAACCTTTGGCAGAGACAAGGCTTCGCGTGCCGAGATGATTGTCTTGCCGTTGAATTTGAGATGAGGGAGTTCGATCGCTTCGCTACCTGTGGCCAGCAGGAGTCGAGTCGCCTTGAGTGTCAGAGTCTCTTTACCAGAAATCTCGACCTGTTGCACGCCGTCTGAAGCGGCAAGAACCTTTGCTGTTCCGGTAAAGGATTCGATCTTGCTCTTTTTGAACAGGCCGGCAATTCCGCCAGTCAGTTTGGCAATAATCTCTTCCTTGCGGGTCATCAGTTTTTTCAGGTCAAAACTGACGTTGTCGCAACTGATGCCATGCGCATCGAGGGAGTTATTTATTTTATAGAGTTGTTCACTCGATTCGAGCAAGGCTTTGCTGGGGATGCAGCCCTCATTCAGACAAACACCGCCCAGGGTTGTGCGTTTTTCAACAACTGCGACCTTGAATCCGAGCTGTGCTCCACGAATAGCGGCCACGTAGCCGCCAGGACCAGCACCTATTATCAACAGGTCATAAATTTGATCGCTCATTGATACTCCATTTTAGAAAGAGAGAGGTGAGAGGCTAGAGGTGAGAACAGGCAAAACCTCTTTTCTTGGTTCTGCTTGTTCTCGCTCCTGCTTGTTCTAACTTCTCGCCTCGGATTCACATCTCCAGCAACATCTCTTCGGGGTCTTCGAGCAATACCTTGACCCGTTTTAGAAAACCAACCGCTTCGCGACCGTCAATAATGCGGTGGTCGTAGGAGAGTGCCAAATTCATCATCGGGCGGATAACGATTTCGCCATTGACAACGACGGCACGATCCTGAGTGGCATGCATGCCGAGGATCGCGCTCTGTGGTGGATTGAGAATCGGTGTCGATAACAATGATCCGTAAACTCCGCCATTGCTGATGGTGAAGGTTCCACCCTGAATTTCTTCCAGCGCCAGTTTGCCGCTACCTGCGCGCTCACCGAAGTCACGGATTTTTTTCTCGATATCCGCAAAGCTCAGGCCGTCCGCATCGCGCAGAATCGGAACCACTAATCCACGTTTACCGCCAACTGCGATACCGATGTCGTAGAAGTCCTGATAGACAATATCGTTAGCGTCGATCCGGCCATTGACGGCTTCAAATTCTTTGAGGGCTTCAACACTTGCCTTGACGAAGAACGACATCAACCCGAGTTTAACATCGTGCTTCTTGGCAAAGCTCTCTTTGTGATTGGTGCGCAGACCGAGCAACCGTTTCATATTGACTTCGTTAAAGGTCGTCAGCATCGCGGTTTGTTGTCGTGCTGCTAAAAGATGGCCCGCGATTTTTTTACGAATTGGACTCATCGGCACACGACGACTGCGCGGGTCATCCTTGCCCTGAGACGCGACAGGAGCAGCCGCAGGAGTAGGAATAGCGACTTGGGTTGCAAATGTTTGAGGTGCTGGTGGTTGTAGTGGCGACCCCGTTTGGGGCTGCGGCGTTGGTTTTAGATCATCAACCTGAACCCGACCACCGCGACCGCTGCCGGCGACCTGTGATGGGTCGACACCTTTTTCTGCCGCAATTTTCGGAACTGCAGGGTTCATCGGTTTATCTGTTGCGGGGGGTGGAGTTGTGGTGCTTTTAGACCCAGGAGTTTTTTCTGCGGACGGTATTTTTGCTGCACCACTTTCATCGAGTCTGGCCAGAATTGAGCCGATAGCCACTGTAGCGCCTTCGGCCACCAGGGTCTCAAGGATGCCAGCACTGTCCGCTATGATTTCGATATTGATCTTGTCGGTTTCAAGCTCGACCAATAGATCATCGACTGCAACCTGATCCCCCGTCTTTTTCTGCCACTCACCGACGATCACCTCGACAATTGATTCTCCAATTTCAGGTACCTTGATATCCATAACGTCTGACTCCTGGTTCAGGCTTTGAATGCCTGGGTTATGATGTCTTGTTGTTCTTCATTGTGTTTAAGGTGGGACCCGACTGCGGTACTTGCAGAAAGCTTGCGGCCAATATATTCGAGTGGTCGGCCCAACTGCTCGCTGAGTTCATCGCGAATATGCATCCAGGCACCACCGTTGGCAATCTCTTCCTGGATCCAACGGCAAGGGATTTTTTTGCCGTAGCCCTTGAGAGCAGCCTGTAGTTGAGTGGTGTCAAGGGGGTATAACTGTTCGACCCGAATAATGGCAGTGTTTGTAATCTTCTGCTGTTGGCGATACTGCAACAGATCGTAGTAGATACGGCCACTGCAGAAGAGCAGGCGTTCGATCCCTTTGTTCGGCAGTTCATCAGCAATGATATTTTTGAAATGCCCGGTTGTGAAATCATCTATGCGCGAGATGCAGAGGGGGTGGCGCAGCATCCCCTTGGGCGTGAAAACGATCAACGGCCGCCGGAACGGCTGATGGAGCTGCCGGCGGAACAGATGGAACAGCTGCGCCGGTGTCGTTGGATTTACGACCTGCATGTTGTTGGCGGCGCAGAGTTGCAGGTAACGTTCGATCCGCGCGCTCGAATGCTCCGGACCCTGGCCTTCATAGCCATGTGGCAGCAGCATGGTCAGAGCGCTGAAGCGTTCCCACTTGGTCCCGCTGCTGCTGATGAACTGGTCAATAATGACCTGGGCACCATTGGCGAAGTCACCGAACTGGGCTTCCCAGATAATCAAGCCATGTGGATTCTCAACCGAATAACCGTATTCAAAGCCGAGGACGCCAAACTCGGAGAGTGAGCTGTTGTAGACATGGAAACGACTGTTGTTCTGTCGTGCCACTTCCTCGAGGGGAGTCAGACGTCCGGCAGTCTTCATGTCTACCAGGGTGGCGTGGCGGTGATTGAAGGTGCCGCGTCGTGAATCCTGGCCTGAAAGACGAATGGTTTTCCCTTCGGCCAGTAGACTGGAAAACGCCAAGGCTTCACCGGTCCCCCAGTCGATCTTCTCCCCGTTAATGATCTGGTTCAGTCTGCGCTGCATCAATCCGGCAATCTTTTTGTGTGGCGTGAAACTGTCAGGAATATGGGTAATAATATGTCCGAGTTCCGCCAGTTTTTCAGCTGGGACTCCGGTTTCGACTGGTTCGAGGCTGAAGTCGCGTAAGACACCCTGCCACTTGTGCTGAAAAGCTTCAGGCAACTTTTTTTCAGGTCTTTTGAGAGCAGCTTCCAGTTCGCTTTCGACCTCGTTTCTGATCTGATCGAGAGTTTCTGTCGTAATCCCCTGATCGCACAACTGTTGATAGTAGATGTCTGCTGCCGGGGGATGATTTTTGATGATTTCGTACATCAACGGCTGGGTGAAGAATGGCTCGTCACCCTCGTTGTGACCATGACGGCGGAAACAGGTGACCTCAATGACGACATCCCGCCCGAATTTCTGGCGGAAGTCGAGGGCGAGAATGGCCGCTTGCAGCAAGGCCTCAGGGTCATCGCCATGAACATGAAAGATAGGCGTCGCGAGCATTTTAGCGATATCGGTTGGATAGCAGGTCGAGCGAGAATCAGCCGGGAGTGTGGTGAAACCGATCTGGTTGTTGATTACCACGTGCAGTGTGCCGCCGGTGCCATAGCCTTCAAGGGCTGACAGGTTGAGTGTTTCAGCCACAACACCCTGACCGGCGAAGGCCGCATCGCCGTGAATCAGCAGGGGCAGGACCTGCTGAGGCCCCCCAGGTCCAATTTCATCTTGACGAGCACGACTCTTGCCCTCAACGACCGGGTCGACTGCTTCAAGATGACTGGGGTTCGAAGCGAGTGAGATGCGGATGCTGCTGCCGTCCGAGAAACTGCGATCGCCTGAAAAACCCTTGTGGTATTTAACGTCTCCTTCGCCGACTACCTGGTATTCACTGTTATCTTTAAACTCCGCGAAGATATTTTCCAGAGGTTTGCCAAAGATGTTGGCCAGTACATTGAGGCGACCACGATGGGCCATGCCGATGATGATATGTTTTAAGCCGCGCCGGTTGCCTCTTCTGATCAAATGTTCGAGCAGGGCAATGACAGATTCACCCCCTTCGAGGGAAAATCGTTTTTGGCCGAGAAATTTCTTATGCAGAAAACGTTCAAAGCTGGTGGCTTCCTGCAGTTTGCGGAAAATCGCCAGTTGGACATCGATTGCCAGGTGAGGGTTATTGCGGCGGCTTTCCATGCGTTCTTGCAGCCACTGACGTTCGACTGGATTCGGAATATGCATGAATTCAACGCCGATCGAACGGCAGTAGGTTTGTTGGAGGATTTCGATGATCTGACCCAGTTTGGCTCGCGGTAAAATGAAATCGGCCGGGGCAAATTCGCATTTAAGGTCAGTATTATTAAGACCAAAAGCTTCAAGTCTTAATTGCGGATGATCAAAGGAACAGGGAGAAAGCGGATCAACACAGGCGAGGAGATGACCAATCTCGCGGTAACGCCGGATCAGCGTTTGTACTGCCGCCGGCCGGCGGTCCTGATTGTCTCCTCCGCTTGAATCCCGCTGCTGGCCGAGTTTGTATCCTTCAAAAAAACCACGCCAGTCTGCAGGAACTTGATTCGGGTCTTCGAGCCAAAGATTGTACTGGGCGTCGAGCCACTGGGGTCCAACATTACTTGCAAAACTCATGAAGGCTCCAACATTTCAGGTGAAAGAAACAATGACTGTAAGGGTTAAGAACTACATTTTAAACTGTGGAAAGTATAAATCATAGGTTGTCGCTCCGCAAATCTGGAGTAATCCGCCCAACCTTATTTCGGCCCTAATGGATACGACTTCGTCAGAGCAGGAATCTGTTAAGAGTGATGGCCATCTCCTCGGGTACGTCAGTGTGGCATTATTTGTCGGCCTGCTTCAGGTCCGCCTGCTCGGCCGCATGATAGGAAGAGCGGACCAGCGGTCCAGCTTCTACATGCCTGAACCCCATCTTTCGACCTTGAACCGCCAGTTTGTCAAATTCATCGGGATGAACATAGCGTTTGACCTCCTGATGTTCTTTGCTCGGTGCCAGATATTGGCCAAGAGTGAGGATGTCGCAACGGCTCTGACGGAGATCTTTCATGACCTCAAGGACCTCAGACATCTCTTCACCCAGTCCGAGCATCAGTCCAGATTTGCTGCTGATTTCAGGGGAGGTCTCCTTGATACGTGCCAGTAGTTCGAGGCTGCGCCGATAATCAGCTTCTTGGCGGACTTGCTGGTAGAGGCGCGGAACCGTTTCGATATTGTGCCCCAGGATATCAGGACAAGCCGTTAAGATGGTTCTTAGTGCAGCGTAATCTCCTTGCAGATCGGGGATAAGGAGTTCTATCCGGCAGTCACATTTACGGCGGATGCTGTGGACAAGGTCGGCAAAAATTGATGCGCCCCCGTCGGGAAGATCATCGCGAGTCACCGAAGTGATTACCGCGTGCCGCAGACCAAGTTCAGATATCGCTGCAGCGATTTTTTCGTTTTCGGCGGGGTCGGTCGGCAGTAAGGCACGTTGCTCAATATTGCAGAAGCGGCAACTACGACTGCAACTGTCACCTAAAATCATAAATGTTGCGGTCCCATTGTTCCAGCATTCTCCCAGGTTTGGACAAGCTGCACTTCGACAAACAGAATTTAAACCATGTTCGCGGTGATAGTTAGCTATGCGTGCTTGATTGGTTCCCTTCGGCAATTTGACCTTGAGCCAGTCAGGTTTACGTTTTGGGAGGGGGCTGTCGTCCATGGTCGGTTGTTTGCTCCGAAGTGGATCTGTGGTGAAGGTTACTGATGTTAATCGGTAACTGAATTGTGCTCAGACCGTTATTTTGTTCTGTTAGTTTGCATATGTGGCCCGAACGCGATGAAGCGTTCGGGCCACAACAATGGTTTGTTTTTGTTGAAGTCAGTTTTTTTAGATGGCTTCAAAGTTCGATTTATCAACGCCGCACAAGGGGCACATCCAGTCCTCAGGGATATCTTCAAAAGCTGTTCCCGGTTCAATGCCACTGTCAGGATCGCCGACGGCGGGGTCATAAATATAATCACAGATAACGCAGCGGTACTTATTCATTGTTTCCTCCATAGGGTTGAATTTTGCCGAGTCTAGCAAATCTCAAAAATTATAACAAGATTGGTAATAAATATTCCTGCCAACTTGCTAAATCATTTTCAGGAGTTCCGCAATCGTCTTTTCAATCCCCTCGGCCGCTTCACGAATATTACCGGCGAGCATGTAGGCAGGGGTTGAAATCAGTTTGTTTGCCGGGTCAACGATATAGTTGTTGACCGAGCAGTCGATATGGTCAGTTCCCATTTTTTCAAGAGCTTCGGCTGTCTCTTCATCGGTGCCGATTGTCAACTTGTGAGCCAGTTTATCATCGCCGAGGATACGTGAGATAAGCGCAGGCGCGATGCAGATAGCTGCTAAAGGCTTTTTTGATGAGATGACTTCGCGGACCAGGCGAGCCACCTCAGGGTGGGCGGAGCATTCGCTCCCTTTGATCGCAAAATCACAGAGATTTTTTGCAGCGCCGAAACCTCCGGGGAAAATCAGGGCATCGACATCGTTTACTGTCACTTCAGCAATGTCGCGAATTTCTCCGCGAGCAATCCGTGCTGACTCAACCAGAACGTTGCGGGTCTCACCTGCAACGTTCTCACCTGTCAGGTGGTTTACCACCGCAGCATCAACATTCGGGGCCATGCAGATTGTCTCTGCACCAGCTCGGTTCAGCGCAAGTAGGGTGATAACTGCTTCGTGGATTTCGCTGCCGTCGTAAACACCGCAGCCTGAAAGAACGACACCAACTTTTGGCATGTGATCCTCCCTGTCTCACTCGGTTTGGATGATGGATATCTAAAAGAATCAATTCTCTTATGCAAAGCATAGACGCCTGCAACGGGCTGTCAAGTGACGGCGATCTTGAGGGATGGCCTGTCAGTTGCTGGTGTAGAAAACGGCGATACCCCGAGCAATTTTGTTTCCGACAGCTGTAAGGCAGTGGAGGTCACTCGAATCCCAGTAGGCTGAGTCTCCGGCTTCGATCATGTACGTTTCGTCGCCATGGACCAGTTTGACTTGCCCTTCTAGCAGGTAGAGGAACTCCTCTCCAGTATGTTGAACCGATTTGGTGTTTTCGGCCTGAGGCGGGTCGAATTCAACCATGAAGGGTTCCATATGTTTATGTTTTTTGCCGGAGGCCAAAGAATCGTAACGGTATGGCTGGGGGGTTCCACCTTTTTTTGGGCGACGATGGATTGGGTTCGCATCTCCGGCGCGCACGACCAGGCATTTCTGGGTGTTGTCTTCTTCTTCAAAAAATGTCTGCAGAGGAACCTTCAATGCTTTCGAAATTCGAAGCAGGGTTGCAAGCGGAGGAATGACTTGTTCATTTTCTATCTGTGATAACAGGGGTTTTGAAAGTTCGGTTTCAGTAGAAAGGTCCTGCAGGGTCATACGTCTTCCCTGACGCAGGTCGCGAATCTGTTGACCGATTCTTAGTTCTTTGACTTCTGCTCTGAATTCATCCATGTAGAGACCTGTCTGTATAATAAAGTTTTGAAGGTGGTTGAGGCTTAAGTGAATTTAAAAAGCGGAAGTGAGACATTGTTTTGTTCCTCCACGAAAAGGAAGGAAATGTTGAGTCTGTACTGTTAGTTATTTTTTAGCCTTCTCTGGATGTGAGGTCAAGGATTATAAGGCTTGCAGGGATTTATATTCGCTTATGCAAAGCTATTTCACAGGGTCGCATGCTGGCGAATTCGAGGGGGCTGTGGTAGGGTTTAGCGACTTTTGAACCCTATGCATTCATGGAGAGGTAAATGGCTTCCCCTTCATTTCGTGCCATACTTTTTGATCTGGATGGGACCTTGTTGCGGGTCGAGATGCGAAGTTTTATTCCCCGTTATATTGCGGGGTTTTATGCCTGTTGTGACGATTTGGTAGAACATGCTCCTTTGCAGCGAGCGATGCGGGCCGGGATCCATCTTCTACTTGAAACCGAATGTGGTAAGCGCAGCAATGAAGAACGACTATTTACTTTTCTAGCTGCTCGTTTACAGCTTGAGGAAGATCTGCTCCGCGCGCGCTTTGCTCGATTTCTTGCGACCGGTCTCGAATCACTGTCCGATGAAATCTTTGAGATTCCCGAGGCTGATTCTCTGTTGAAGTGCTGCCAGCAGGCCCAAGTCCCTCTGGTTCTAGCTACGAATCCGGTTTTTCCACAGACCCTGATTGAGGCTCGTTGTCGCTGGGCCGGGCTCGATCTTGATTATTTTGTTCTGCTTACCAGCTTAGAGAATAGCTATTACTGCAAGCCTCAGGGGGGATATTTTACAGAAGTCGCCGCGAAACTTGGGGTTGATCCGCAAGAATGCCTGATGGTTGGAAATGATACTAGCCACGATCTGTCTGCGACTGATATCGGCATGAAAACCTGGCTGGTTGACAGCTACTTACTTGAACGAGACGGTCTGACCTGGAACCCGGATTATCGTGGTTCCCATCAAGATCTCCTCGATTTTTTGCAGGATCACTTTTTAACCTGAAGCTGAGTTCTGCCGAACGAAGATCCATTTAATCTTGTCTTCAGGGTGGAAATGACTTGCTGATTTCGCTGGAAATTAATACAATCACTGGATATGTCGTTCCCAGCCTGCACTTAATGCAGGGTTGAATATGGAGGCCGTTCTATTATGGCACGTCTGGTAGAAAATCCTGATTTAGCTTTTAGACTCGCGCGCGCGATCGTCTCTGATGTTGCACTCTATAACCAGAGCAAGGTCGAAGAGGGGATCAAAAATGACACCATCTTCACTTTAATGGCTGATGAGTTGGATGAGGGGCGTGAGCATTTTTATACGCGAGTATCTCCTGATCTTGTTAATCGTGAGCATATGTATGAGCGCGCGATAGTCGACGTTATGATTAAGCAGGCTGGCAAAATAGAGAGCTCTATCTGGTAAATGGAATTAGAACGTAGGGTTGTTTTTTCAGAGGAGCGTAAGCCTGAACGCCTCGATCTTTTTCTGGGGGGGGAGTTGCCTGGCGTTAGTCGGGCACAGATAAAACGCTTGATCGACGAGGGCTTGATCCTGGTTGATTCTGTGCCAAGCAAGGCCTCGGCTCGCTTGCGCGGCGGTGAGAAAATTTGTATTCGTTTGCCTGAGCCACAACCGACGACTGCCCAGCCTGAAGCGATTCCGCTTCAGGTTCTGTATGAAGATTCTGACCTGATCGTTATTGACAAGCCTGCAGGCTTGGTGGTACACCCGGCGCCCGGCCATGGCAGTGGAACTCTGGTTAATGCGTTGCTGTATCATTGTGGCGATTTG
>JAJRQB010000062.1 GCA_024280485.1 Deltaproteobacteria bacterium | reverse complement strand
TCCTGCGATTTCACCTGGATTAGTGAATTCGACCTTTTCGTCCGGAGCGAACGGGTTTTGTAATGATGGTTTGATCGCGGTTTTCGACATTTCGGTCATCCCTTTATTCATTGGAATTAGCGTTCAGAAGCCAAGCCGACCAAGGTGTCGGCAATGAGCTCCCCTGCCATAACTGGTTGAAATTACTGTAAATCGCTTCAGTAAGATGTAAAACGGCGTTTTTTATCCCTGCAAATAAACAAAAATGGGGACTTATTGTCAAGCAATATTTACTTTGCGTAAAATTTTTAAGCTATCCGAAATCCCCGTTTATTAAGCGACAATTTGCAAAAGAATAACCAGTTTTGAAAAGAAAGCTGATTTAATTGTTGTTGTGTTGAGTCCGCTCAAAAAAGTCTTCACGGAGATTGAAATCTTCGCGAATTGATTGATGATTTCAATTAGCAGATAACATATGGCTGATATGAAGAATGGGGGGGTGAGTCGATTGATTGATGATTCAAATAGTATGGCTTTGAGGTGTGGGTTCGTAGAAAGAACCCCTGTTATGGATTTCTAGTTTGACTAAAAATTAGCACCAATCTTCTTGAAAGAAGGCTGGTGTGATTCCTCTGACAAGAGATTAGCGTCGTGAACTTCTCTCTTTGCGCTTTGATTTAGCCGTTCCCGGCGCGCTGCTTTTATTGGGGATAGGCGATGGTAATAACAGTCTGCCCGCATCTTCCCGTCCACAGAGTCGCAGTGCCTCCAGTACGTCCTTCTTCGATTCAGGACGGTGGTAGAGCAAGAGCGCCTTTTGCATCCGTTTCTCTTTGACTGTACGCGGCACGTGGATTGGTTTGCCGCTGAAGGGGTCACTACCGCTGTGATAGATACAGGTTGCAAGGCTGCCTGGGGTGGGGGTGAAGTCCTGAACCTGTTCGACTTTCAGACGATGCTGGTTGAGATAGAGGGCAACCTCGACCATGTCCTCGAGGCGGCAGCCGGGGTGACCACTGATCAAGTAAGGTACGATCGCCTGTCGCAGGCCAAGCTCTTTGCTGCGTCGGCGGAATTTATCCAGAAAATCGGTAAAGACCTTGGCCCCCGGTTTTCGCATCACATCGGTCACCCGGTCGATCATCGATTCAGGGGCAACTTTGAGCAGGCCGCCGACATGGTGTTGTAGTAAAGCATCAAAGTATTGCGGCTGAAATGGGAGCAGGTCATAACGTACGCCCGAGGCGACAAAGACATGATTGACCTTCTGTTGTTTGCGTATCTTCTCGAGTAGGCGAACTGCACGTCGGTCGCTTGTTTGCAAATTTTTACAAGGCCCCGGGAACAAGCAGCTGCCACGACGACATTTTTTTTCTGCTTCAGGGTTGTTACAGTGCAGGCCGTACATATTAGCAGTTGGACCACCGACATCGCTCAGGGTCCCGTGAAACTCAGGGTGTTCAGTAACGCGCTCAACCTCTGCGAGGATTGAGGCTTCTGAGCGTGATTGAATCGTTTTGCCCTGATGATGTGTTATCGCGCAAAAGGCACAACCTCCGAAGCAGCCACGATGGCTGGTGACTGAAAATTTAATCTGCTCGTAGGCTGGAATTTTATCGCTGTATCCCGGATGTGGTAACCGAATGAATGGCAGTGCGTAAATGCGGTCAAGCTGCTTCTCGGAAAGCGGCAACGCTGGTGGATTGATCAGAATTTGGCGGTTAGCGTGAGCCTGACTCAAGGGTTTGGCCGATAGCGGATTTTGTTGTTCGCTGGCCAGCTTAAATGCGAGGTTGTAGGCGTTGCAATCCTCGGTAACCTGTTCAAAAGAGGGAAGAGAGATGGTGTCCTGTGGTCCTTCGTTGGCAATTAGCGCACTGCCACGTATGTTGAGAATGGTTTTGATTTTTTCTCCGCCATTCAATCGGGAAGCAAGTTCGCACATCGCTGTTTCCGCCATCCCATAGAGCAGCAGATCGGCCTTGCTGTCGATCAGGATAGAACGTCGTACTTGATCTGACCAGTAATCATAGTGTGCGGTTCGTCTCAGGCTGGCTTCAATCCCGCCAATTACCGTTGGTAGCCCTTTAAAGGCTCCCTTAACTGCTGCGGTGTAGGCAATCACGGCGCGGTTGGGTCGTTTGCCAGCCAGTCCTCCTGGGGTGTAGGCATCATCGCGGCGGATTTTTTTTGCTGCGGTGTAATGGTTAACCATTGAATCCATTGCCCCGGCCGAAATTGCCGCAAACAATCGTGGCCGACCCATTATTTTGAAGGACTCGGGGTTTTTCCACTCTGGCTGGGCCAGAATCCCGACCCGGTATCCTTCCGCTTCGAGTAAGCGCGCCAATAACGGGGTCCCGAAGGCCGGATGGTCGATGTAGGCGTCTCCCGTGACAAAGAGTACGTCTAGCTCGTTCCACCCGCGCGATAGCATGTCAGCTCGGCAGGTTGGTAAGAAAGGATTACGATCTTTTGAATTCAGAGGTTGTGGTCCTTTAGTCGTTAAGTATTGTGGTGTCCCTGAATATCATAGTTGTCTTAAATTTGCTATCCGAGAGCAAAGTCGTTTTACCTGTTCAAAAAAATATAGCCAATTACTGCATACTGATAAAATAAAACCTTAGTTTAACTGCTGTAATCAGCGTAATAACAGTATCTTAATTCAATTAAAACCCACTCTTTAAACCAGGAAGCGCAAAAAATAAACTATTGGTATGGTGGGTAGAATGTTATGTAGTGTAACATGCTGTTATATAAGATTTAATTTCATAAGATCGATTGACAAATCTTTCTGGTGGAGTAGAATTGGGCTCGCAAGACCTCTTGAGGTATAAAATAACATATCAGCGAAAGGAGGCGGTTATGCAATGCCCGGTGTGTGGAAGTTATGAACAGAATTCTATTCAAATGAAATCAGGTCAGTTCAATGAAGAGTTAGTAGTGTGCGCTGTCTGTGAAAGCAGTTGGTCGATAAATCATGGTCTTGCTGAGGTGGTTGTTGACACCCAGAGTTCGTCATTTCTTGAAGGTCAGAGTGAATGTGTCGAGGCCGATGATTACCCCTGGGCTGTTTATAGCCAACCCATTTTTAATTGAACATCAGGAGGAAGTTGAGTATGGAGGCACTGAAAATCAAGGAGGCGGCGCCATGTCGCTGTGGAGGGCAGGTTAAGGTTTTCGGCCCCTGCGAATTTGCCCCACACAGTCACTGGGGAGTCTACTGCGCCAAAGATTCATGTCCGCGAATGGTTTCGGCAGACAGTCTTGAAGAAGCGATTGAACGTTGGAATTACATTCTTGAGCCAATCCACGTGTAAACGACTCTTATCGTTATTGTAAGAGCACTACGTCATCGAGATTGATTCTTGATGACGGAGTGCTGTGCTAGTTAAACTCTCCGATTGCTTTGATGTCGAGTCAATATTAAACCTCCTGTCTTCTCTCATTAGGTGCTCTTGCCTGTAAATCGCGCGTAAACAAAACCACACCAGATTAAGCAGTTGCATGCGAACTACAAATATCAATAGTTTATTGTTGTTACAGACAATAAAGCTTATTTTGTGCATTCTTTATAGAATGCTTAATTTCTTAAATGTGTTAATGTTAATTTTTGTAGGTAATGTAACTTAGTAAGTGACTGATTTCCACCCAATTTGGAAGTTTGTATGGGCTATATCAGAGGTTTCTGCATGCGAATCTGTCTATTCCTTATACTCATCATAGCCAGTGTTTGTACACCGCTTTGGGCGCAACACGGAGGATATGAAAAGCCTATCCGGGTCGGGGTGTTTTCTTTTGAACCGATCAATTTTATTGACCCGCAGGGTGGGGTACAGGGTCTTTATCCTGACCTGCTTCGTTCAATGGTTGAGGAAGAGGAATGGTCAATAGAATTTGTCCCGGGTACATGGGCGCAGGGACTTGAGCGTCTGCAGACCAATGAAATTGATCTGGTTACCACGATTGCTCACACTCCAGAGCGAGCAATCGTGATGGACTTCAATCGCGAGGCAGTCGTCAGTATCTGGGGACAGGTCTTTTTACGCCCCGGATCGAAGATCAAAAAAATTCTTGATCTGGAGGGTCTTAAGGTTGCAATAACTGAACGTGATATCAGCGGCCAAAATTTTATTAAAACAATCGCTGGGCTCGGAGTGAACTGTGAAATCGTCCGTTATCCACGTCATGACGATGTATTTATTGCCCTGAAGAACAAAGAAGTTGATGCCGGGGTGACTCCCAATCATTTTGGGTTGCGGCATTCAAGTGAATACGGAGTGGTTCCCAGCTCTATCCAGTTTTCTCCTTTCTCTATCTTTTTTGCGACGAAAAAGGGTCATTTTGCTCCATTACTCAAGCATATTGACGAACACCTTTCGGCCTGGAAGGCAGATAAGAACTCTTTTTACTATCAACGACTTAACTATTGGATGGGGGGAAAAGATTTTGAAAAAGAGATAATTCCCCTGTGGATTTTGGTTTGTCTCGGGTTGGTAGCTTTGACTGCAGTGGTTTTATTCTTTGCCAGTATGGCTTTTAAGGTTCAGGTGAGAAAGGCAACTGCAGAGCGGCGTTCGCGTGAGCGTGACTATCGACGCTTGGTTCAGAGCGTGAACAATATTATCCTGCGTGTCGATGTTCAGGGGAAAATTCAGTTCATCAATCGTTATGGTCTTGAGTTCTTCGGTTTTGATAGGAATGAAATCATCGGAAAGAGTGTTCTGGAGACGATTGTTCCCGAGCAGGAGAGCAATGGTCGTGACATACAGCAAGTCGTCAAAGAAATTTTGTGTGACCCGGAGGACTTTGAAACTATTGAGAATGAAAATATATGTAAGGATGGTCAGCGAGTTTATATTCAGTGGCGTAACCAGCCTGAATACGACGATGAGGGGAATATTGTTGGTGTCTTCAGTGTTGGGGCCGATATCTCTGAGCGTAAGCGCGCCGAAGCCGAGTTACGCGCCAAGGAGGAGAAGTTTAGGACTTTGTTCGAACATGTTACCGATTATGCTCTGGTTCTACAGCTGACAGGTGACGAGTTGATGATTGCCGATTTAAGTGAGTCCGCCTGCAGGTTTCATGGCTACCGGCGTGATGAGTTGGTCGGAGAGCCTCTCAGATTAATCGATCCCCTGCATGGGGCGGCTGATGAGTCCCGTCGGGAGTCTCTCCGCGCAGGTGAAACTCTGAAGTTTGAGGTTATGCGTCGGCGTAAAGATGGCAGCACTTTCCCGGTGGAAGCTGTCGTCAGGCAGATCGAAGTCGATGGTGAGTTTTATTTCTTTTCGATCGAGCGAGACCTGACAGAGCATGAGAAGACCGAGAAAGAGAAGGGTGAACTGGAGAAAAGCTTGCAGCAGAAGTATAAGATGGAAGCGATCGGTACCCTTGCCGGAGGAATTGCACATGATTTTAATAATATCCTGGCAATCATTCTGGGCAATACACAGATGTTGAAACGAAAGCTGTCGAAAGAGGACGGTAATGGGGTCAAGCTTGAGCGGATATTGACTGCTGCCAATCGGGGTGCACATCTTGTTGATCAAGTTCTGGCATTCAGTCGTCGTCAAGAGCAAAGTTTGCAGCCCTTATTGTTGACTGATCTGGTGGTTGACACGTTTGAGCTGTTACGGGCATCTATCCCACGTACCGTAAATTTAGAAACGAAAGTTGCGCCGGGGTGTGATGAGTTGAAAGTCAGAGCTGACGCGACTCAAATTCAACAGGTTCTCCTTAATTTATGCAATAACGCGGTTTTTGCCATGCAGGAGAAAGGCACCATTAACAATAGAGCTTGAAAAGATTATCCTGCCCGTTGATGAGCTGTTTGTCGCGAGTCAACTGGCAGCAGGAGAATATCTACAGTTGTCGGTGACAGATACTGGTGGTGGAATAAGAGCTGAAAATATTGAAAAGATATTCGACCCTTTCTATACCACCAAGGAGGTAGGGCAGGGAACAGGTTTGGGGCTGGCTGTTGTTCATGGCATTGTGCAGGGTCATCAGGGGATAGTCCGGGTCCACAGTCAACGTGGGGAAGGTTCTCGATTTGAAATCTGTCTTCCCTTGACCCAGGAACCCATTCGTAGTTTAGAGGACGATGATGGCCTTTTGCCGACTGGTTTTGAACGGATTCTCTTTGTCGATGATGAAGAGGGTATTACCCTTTGGGCAGATGAATTGCTGAAGCAACAAGGTTTCAAGCCTGTATGTTATACGAGTAGCGAAGACGCGCTCGAACGTTTCCAAAAAGACCCACAGGCTTTCGATCTGCTGATAACCGATCAGACGATGCCAATACTTCCTGGGCAGGAGTTAATTGTCAAAGTGAGAAAACTGCGCTCCGATATTCCCGTAATTCTTTGTACTGGGTTCAGTTCACTTGTTTCTGCTGCAACTGTCGAACAACAGGGAATCAATAAGTTTTTACACAAACCCTATCGCGAGGAGAAGTTGCTGAAGGCGATCAGGGAATGCCTGGATCTCAGCGCTGAAAACCCGCATCCGGATCAACCGCAACCTTCTAAATAGAATCACAGAAACAGTTGGTAAGCTGGATCGGAGGTCACATCTTCATAACGATAGCCTAACTGAGTTAGGAAATCGTTGAAATCTGCTTCATCGTCGGCTGGAATTTCAAGGCCGATCAAAACCCGCCCGAATTCTCCTCCAATCGTTCGATATTGAAAGAGCGAGATATTCCAGTTTTCTCCCATGTCTGCCAGAAAACGATTCAGCGCCCCGGATCGTTCTGGAAACCAGAAGCGGAAGAGTTTTTCCCGCGTGGCTTGAGGCGAGCGGCCACCAATCATGTAGCGCAGGTGTGTTTTTGCGAGCTCATTGTCGGTCAGGTCGGTATTGGTATAGCCCTGATCTGTCAGCTGCTGCGAAAACGCAGTTCGGGCAGTTTGGCCGCCAAGAGCGACACCAACAAAAATATGTGCCTCGTTCCTGGAAGAGAGTCGATAGCTGAATTCGGTGATGTTGATATCCCCCAGCACCTTGCTACACAGGTGCCGTAGCGCACCTGGCTTTTCCGGAATGGTCACAGCAAAGAGTGATTCGCGCTGTTCGCCGGTCTGAGTCCGCTCAGCCACATAACGCAAGCGTTCAAAATTCATATTGGCACCAGAATTGATCGCCACCAGTGTCTGCCCCTTGATCCCCCGATCACGCACATACTGCTTGATCCCTGCCATGGCAAGGGCCCCTGCGGGTTCTACGATTGAACGGGTCGACTGATAGATTGACTTAATGGCACCGCATATCTCGTCGGTAGAGACGCACAGAACTTCATCAACATGTTTTCGACAGAGGTCAAAGTTTAGCTGACCGATCTGCTTGACCGCCACTCCGTCGGCAAAAATTCCAACCGATTCAAGCTCTACCCGCTTCCCGGCAGCAAGAGATTGATGCATCGCATCACTGTTGTAGGGCTCGACCCCGATGACTTTGACTTCAGGGCAAAGCGCCTTGAGGTAGCAAGCGATTCCGGCGATCAAACCACCACCGCCAACCGGGACGAAAACCGCGTCCAGCTTACCGGCACTCTGGCGGAGCAACTCATCTGCAACGGTTCCCTGACCCGCTATAACAAGTTCATCATCGAAGGGATGGATGAAGGTCATACCGGTTTCAGCTGCTAGTTGCTGACAGCGTTCGGCAGCTTCTGAATAGTTGTCACCATGCAGCACGACTTCTGCCTCAAGCGCCTTAACCGCAGTAATCTTGATTTCAGGCGTGGTGACCGGCATGACAATGAGCGCCTTTAGCCCTAGTTGTTTGGCAGAGTAAGCGACCCCCTGGGCATGATTCCCGGCAGATGCCGCAATGACTCCACAGGCCTTTTCGGTTGTTGAGAGATGGGCAATCTTGTTGTATGCACCGCGCAACTTGAAGCTGAAGACTGGTTGCAGATCTTCTCGTTTCAGCAGAATTTGATTCTCTAGCTCAGCCGAGACGGCCTTTGCTTCTTCTAGTGGGGTCTCGATAGCGGCTTCATAGACTTTTGAGGTAAGAATCTGGCGTAACATTTTCTGCATGCCGGTACTCCTTGAGGATAGATGTGCTGCGTTCAATAGCACAGAACATCGTTTGTTGTCAGCTTTCACCCACGCTGTGTCCGGGACCGAAATTGACATTGAGTAGAGAGGGGCTAGAATTGACAAATGTTTTTAAGCCACAGGCAAAAGTGTTTTTATGTGGTGTTGTTGTTAATAATGAGGGTCCGTATGGTTTGGCATCCTGATGTCAAAAGTCTGAGTGTGAGAGAGCACCGCCTTGCCATGATGGAGCAAGGCAAGGGTAAATAGTGGTCTTGATCCATGGGATTACAACCTATTCTTTTAGCTGGCGAAAACTACTAACAACGGAGGATTTGATTCATGGCGCAACAACTTGAGATCTACAAGTGTGAAATCTGCGGAAATATCGTTGAAGTGATACACGCGGCCGCCGGTGCCTTGGCGTGTTGTGGTGAGGGGATGAACTTGATGGCTGAAAATACTACTGATGCGGCTACTGAGAAGCATGTGCCGGTGTTGACGGTCTCCGGTAGCACAGTTCACGTCCAGGTCGGTAGTGTGCCTCATCCGATGCAGGATGAGCATTATATTGAATGGATCGAATTGATTGCCGACGGCAAGTCCTACACCCAGTTCTTGAATCCCGGTGACACACCCGAGGCGACCTTTGAGGTCGCGGGCACCAGCACCAGTAATCTGACGATACGCGAGTATTGTAATCTACACGGACACTGGTCGGCTAAGGGGTAGGCTGCTGAAAAGCGTCAATCTGCGGCGTTGTCCTTGAACGACCCGACTTGCAAATAAACAGAGGCGGGAAGTGCGAAGTGAGAATTTCGATTGATCTCACTTCACGCTTCACGCCTCGTTTTTTTATTTATTGAATGTAATCCGGTATTTGAAAGTCTCCGGCTCCAGCCAGTCGATGGTTTGACCACCAACCTGAGCGAAGGGGTACATCAGGTAGTTGATCGCCTGCCCCTTTTGAGGAGGATTCAAGGTCAGATCGCGTCCTTCTGAGAGACGGATACGGTAGGGATCGATATTGCCGAAGTAGTATTCGCGCAGTTTGGCAATTTTTGGATCGCCCAGCTCCAGCATCTGCTTGAGCATCGCTTTGCGCACATCCGCTGGATCGACGGCTACCCAGCCGGTTCGAGGCAGGTAGAACTCAGCCCAGCAGTGTTGCCAATTTGTTATATCCGTACCATCTTCTTTGCCGAGACGCAGGCCCAAGATTTCACGGGCTGGCACTCCGGCCGAACGGGCGAGGGCAACGTAGAGCGAGCTGATATCGGCACACTTACCGGCGGGTCGCCCCAATAGTTGCGATACATCACCCAGTCCACAACCACGGGTTTTCGGATCGCGAAAACTATTATCGACCGTCCAGTCGTAGATGGCACGAGCCTTGGCAAGGATGGTGTGTTTCCCCGCAGTAATCTCATCGGCCTGTGCTTTGACTGGGCCATCAATCGGACCCATGCTGGTCGCGGCCAGATAGGGGGCGAAGGTTGCCAGATCGATGGGTGCTGTAGAGTCCTGCAGGTCTTTGTTGCTCTGTTCTGTGCGCACAGCGTTAAAACTCAGGGTCAATTTCCTTGCTGTTGCCTTGTCGGCCCAGCGAGCAAAGAGCATCGGATTACCGTTGTCGCGGTCGGTGTAGACGGCAGCATCAGTAAAATCACCTTGCCATGAAATCTGGTCAATCAATTGTTGTTGGCTAGAGACCGGATAGGGGAGCCAGAGCTTGACCTCTTGACCGGTGGCTTGAGCCGACAGGTCGAATTCCATGGTGACTTTGCCGGTTTGGGTACTAGCCAGCGCGGGTAGGGCAATCAAACAGAGCAGGCCAATCAGGCCAGCGCGGAAAATTCTTTTCATCAATTCTCTCCATTACCTTGTGTAGGCGCGAAACTTACGCTGGATTTACTCACCAGTCCAATATAAAATATCGATAAAAACACTACTTGCTATAGGTTTTGTCTATGAATATGCGTCATTTAGAGATTTTTTATAGAGTGATCGAAGAGGGCGGATTCACTAAGGCCGCTCTAGCGATGAGGTTGACACAGCCGACCTTGAGTGCGGCAGTTCGTCAGCTTGAAGAGGGGCTGGGCGCACAACTTCTGAACCGTTTGGGGCGTGAAGTTGCACCGACCGAGGCAGGCAAGCTGCTGCATGGTTATGCGCGTAGAATCTTTGCCCTGCGCCAGGAGGCCGAGGCTGAACTTCAGTCATTGCTGGCCGGCGATCAGGGCGAACTTCTCTTGGGGGGCAGTACCATCCCTGGCACCTATCTCCTGCCGCAATTGGTGGCAAACTTTAGCAAGGAGTATCCGCAGGTCAGGGTCAATTTGCGCCTAGCTTCGACCGAGAGCATAGTCAATGACCTGCGTGAACAGAGGCTTGAACTCGCTCTGATCGGTGGACTTGTCGCTGATAAGCGATTTGAGGCGTCCCCTTGTTTCGGGGACGAGCTGGTGATTATTGTACCGGCCGGACATATCTGGGCCGAGCGTACAGAGATCAGCGAAAAGGAGTTGGCCGCTGAGCCATTACTGTTGCGTGAGAGTGGCTCGGCCAGTCGCAGGGCGCTCGAATTGCGACTGAAGAAGCATGGCGTCAGCATCCTGCCCGAAAGGCTGATCGCTGAGGGTGGTGGGAATGAAGCGCTCAAGCAGGGGGTGCTGGCCGGGCTTGGTGCCGCGGTGATTTCCAAGATGGCGGTTGCCGGGGAGTTGCAGCGTGGCGAACTGATCGCCCTGTCATTGGCTGGTGGCTCACTCCGGCGCAGTTTTTATCTGGTGCAAGCCAAGGGGTTTAAGTTGTCGGTCGCCGCTGAGAGGTTTAAGTCTCTGGTGTTAGCAAGTGTCCCGCACTGGGGGACGGCTCCAGCGGTGCCTGTCCCCTTCGGTACGAAAAGGGAGAGGGGCAAGTGCGCCAATCCTGCAAGAAAAACTTCCGAAATTGATGATGCAATATCTCTAAAGCATCAAGCCTTCGGTCTAAGAACCACATGAGCCACTTTGGTATTGCCAACGGTGATCAATATCGCTAAAATTCTCAGCAATTCCCCACCAACATAGCTATAAAATTACCTTAGGACGAAAACGGGGGGGGGGCAGTTCAATAGGTGTCTTTAAAGTGGCTTCGCATCGCAAAAACCTTAATTCTTTAGATTAAATGGGCAAATGATTGCCCTGTAAAGGAGATGAACTATGGGATTACTAAGTCGTTTGTCTGGAAATAAAATGTCAAAAGATAAATTATTCCATGAAGTAGGTACGATGATATTTAATGAGGTGCACGGCAGATTTTCTTTGAAAATCACGCAGGGCATAGCTGGGGATGCTGACGGTAACAGTGAGCAAGAAGCCTACATGGAAGTTACGGATATGATTTTAAGAGGTGATTTGTCTAGAAACGATCTTAAAGGTATGGGTGAAGCATACATGCAACTTCGTGAGAATATCATAATTAATCGTGGTGGTATACCTAGGTGGGTGCCTAAAGAAGAAAAAAGTATTCAAGAACTAATTAAGCAAGATGGCATTGAACACGCCACACGAAGATTTGCTGAAGTTATTTGTGAAATGCTTAATACCAAGGAAAATGCTTACCAATTTATTCTCGAAGAAGTTGAAGCCGCCAGCGGTGGCAATATTGCGGCAATGAAGTTTGCTGCGGAAAGTGGAATATTGCCTGAAGAGTATAGTGGGGCCATGCAAAACTCTATACCTGAAATAGATGGAGAAAACGGACCACAACAATTCCTTCTAGATATTTCCTCGCAACTTATGTCTAATACAGATTTAATGGTTAAGTTCAGGACGCAAATTGCTGAAAATGTAATGAAAAAATTTCAATTAGGTAAGTTTATACCTCCATTTTAAAACATCCAAATCGGCCCTTTCGCAATGCTGTGATTTCTCAATTTAGCGTAAGATGCCATTTTTGAACCAACGTTCGCATGATCTGTGTGGTAATAGCTGCGTGGTTGCGAATTGGTCGGAAGTTATGCCGATCAATAGGTGGGTGATTTTGTTCTAGCAGGTTTCTAAAAAGAACATCTTGAACAATCTGATTTCGATAAATTCCAAAGATAACCCTGATTAACGTAGAGCCTCAGCCAATAAATTTACAAAAGAGCTAAATGCACTCAATCGGCTTTACCTATAAACTCCATTATTTCATGGATTACAGCAACTGACTGAACCTTAGCGCTAATCAGGAAGATAATTATTTATGATCTGTCCAATCCCATTAATAGTTGACTCAGGACTTGATAAAGATCAAAAACTTTGGCGATATATTGATCTGGCAAAATTTGTAAATATGATAGAGAGTCAAACGTTATGGTTAGCAAGAGCAGACACCGTTGATGACCAGCGAGAAGGTTTCTTCCCTGATGAAATGATGACAATAATGAAGAGCCTATACGAAAATTTTCAAAAAAAATCAAATCAAGTGCCAATAGTACGAGATGCCGATGATTTTCAAGATTACCTTAGGAGAAACACATTCATAAGTTGTTGGCATATAAACAACGATGAAAATATGGCAATGTGGGCTCTCTATGGCAACAGGTCAACTGGTCTCGCAATCCAGACTACAGTGGGGCTGTTGGAAGAAAATATTAAACCAATGAGCATTAACCCAGCGACAGAACTAGAGCGTGAAAATCATCACAGAAGCAGACCCCATTCTTTTCATTTTAAAAAAGTTATGTATAAACGGTAGATTCAACTTCAAAGTGCACCACTTGAGCTAAGAGTAGAACATGACAGGGCTTCTGGTATTCTGGGAAGTACGACCAACTCAGAGCCAGAAGGGATCCTGTCATGTCCTACCAACATCTTAGCGAAAAAGAGCGCTATGTCATCAGCCATTTACAATATGATTACAGCATCCGGGAAATTGCCCAGCGACTTGGCCGTAGTCACAGCACCATCAGCCGAGAGTTCAAACGAGCCAAAGCCAGGCATCCGTGGACAACTTATCATTACAGCTGGACGCAGTTATTAGCTGTTGAGCGCAACCAGCAACCTCGGCATTTTAGACGGCAAAATAATCAACGATTGGTGGCTTATGTCGCATCCAAGCTCAAGCAAGAATGGTCGCCGGAGGAGATTGCAAACAGGATTCGCATAGACTATCCAAAAGATGATCGCATGCGGATCAGCCACGAAACCATTTATCGCTGGCTCTATCTTGAAAGCAGCGTCGACGGGACCCTATATAAGCAACTACGCCGTAAACAT
>JAJRQB010000061.1 GCA_024280485.1 Deltaproteobacteria bacterium | reverse complement strand
CTCAAGGTGTCGATGCAGAAAATGGACCCCTATATCAACGTTGATCCTGGGACCATGAGTCCTTTCCAGCACGGTGAGGTCTTTGTGACTGATGACGGCGCCGAGACCGATCTCGATCTTGGGCATTATGAGCGATTTACCTCGGCGAAATTGACGAAAAAATCGAACTTTACCACCGGCCAGATCTACGATTCGGTTATCCGCAAGGAGCGTCGTGGCGATTATCTGGGTGGTACGGTGCAGGTCATTCCGCATATCACCAACGAAATCAAGGAGAAGATCCTCGTCAATGCTAAAGGCGTTGATATCGCAATCGTCGAAGTTGGTGGCACCGTTGGTGATATCGAATCTCTCCCTTTTCTGGAGGCTATTCGTCAGTTCCGTTCTGATCGTGGACGTGACAATGTCCTCTATATCCACCTGACCCTGGTTCCCTATCTGCCGACGGCCGGTGAGCTTAAAACCAAGCCGACCCAGCACAGCGTCAAGGAGTTGCGTCAGATCGGTATCCAGCCCGATCTGCTGCTCTGTCGTTGTGATCGCGAAATTCCACACGATATGAAGGCGAAGATTGCGCTCTTCTGTAATGTCCCCGAAGATGCGGTTATCACGGCACGCGATGTTCCCTCGATCTATGATTGCCCGCTGGCGTTGCATGAGCAGGGGCTGGATGAGCGGATTGTCGATTATCTGAATATCTGGACCAAGGCTCCCGACCTGGCGCCCTGGAAACGGATCTCTCAGCGAGTCAGCGATCCTGTAAAAAACACGCGTATTGCCATCGTCGGCAAATATATCGGTTTGACCGAGAGCTACAAGTCGCTGGCTGAGGCGTTGACTCACGGTGGAATCGCGAACAACAGTAAGGTTGAACTGGAGTACGTCGACGCTGAATCGATTGAACGCCTTGGTGTGAATGGTGTTTTTGATAATGTTGACGGCATCCTGGTTCCTGGTGGTTTTGGTGAACGGGGCAGTGAGGGGAAGATCGCCGCAATCAGGTATGCGCGTGAAAACAATATGCCTTTTTTCGGGATCTGTCTTGGTATGCAGATGGCGGTCGTTGAATATGCACGACACGTCTGTGGAATCGATGACGCCTTTTCGCTTGAATTCAACGAAACAACCAAGAATCCGCTGATCAACCTGATGGAGAGCCAGAAGAAGGTTGATCAGAAAGGCGGCACCATGCGTCTTGGCGCTTACCCCTGTGAGCTTCAGGAGGGGACCATGGCTCGGCGCATCTACGGTCAGCAGGATATCGAAGAACGTCACCGTCACCGTTACGAGTTCAACAATAAATATCGTGATCAGCTTGTTGAAAAAGGTCTGGTCATTTCAGGTGTTTACTCTGAGGCTGGTCTGGTTGAAATTGTTGAACTAGCTGATCATCCCTGGTTCCTCGGTTGCCAGTTCCATCCTGAGTTCCGTAGTCGCCCGCTGGATCCGCACCCTTTATTTGAATCATTTGTCGGTGCTTGTATCAAGCAGTAAGGAAAATAGATGTCTATTGTCGATATTGGATCTGTCCGTTGTGGCGGCAACCTGCCACTGGTACTCTTTGCCGGGCCCTGTGCTATCGAGAGTGAAGCGCTGTGTCTGCGGATCGCTGAACGGCTGAAAATTCTGAGTGAAGAGCTTGGTTTGCCGCTGGTGTTTAAGGCCAGCTTTGACAAGGCGAACCGGACCTCGGTCACATCATTTCGCGGACCGGGACTCGATGAAGGGCTGCGTATTCTGCAGCGTATCAAGCAGGAGTTTGATCTTCCGGTTATTTCGGATATCCATGAAATTTCACAGATTAAACCAGCATCAGAAGTTCTTGATATCTTGCAAATACCGGCATTCTTGAGTCGTCAGACTGATCTGCTGGTGGCAGTAGGTGAATCCGGCAAGCCGGTTAATCTGAAAAAAGGGCAGTTCTCAGCGCCTTGGGATATTCAACACGGTATCGGTAAAATTGTCTCGACCGGCAATGAGCAGATTCTTTTGACTGAGCGGGGGGCCAGTTTCGGATATAATAATCTGGTGACCGATATGCGCTCGCTGGTGATCATGCGTGAAACGGGCTATCCGGTCGTTTTTGATGCGACTCATTCAGTGCAATTGCCTGGCGGCGCTGGTGGTTCTTCAGGGGGGCAGCGGGAGTTCGTTGGTGCTCTGTCGCGTGCTGCTGTCGCGACCGGGATTGATGCGCTCTTCTGGGAGGTCCACGAAGACCCTGATAATGCGCTTTGTGATGGCCCCAATTCGTTACCGCTTCAAGATTTGAAACCAATGTTACAGCAGATGATGGCTATCGATTCTCTAGTTAAGACACAGAGGTAATAGACGAATGGAAATGATCGAAACGGCCCGACGGGTCCTGCAGATAGAATCTGATGCGGTTTTGGCGTTGATGCCGCGCTTAAATGGCGATTTTACCAAAGCGGTTAAGGCGATCCTCGGCTGTCAGGGTCGTTTGATCGTGACCGGCATGGGAAAGTCAGGTTTGATCTGTCAGAAGATCGCCGCAACGATGGCTTCAACCGGAACACCGGCCCTGTTTTTACATCCGGCCGAAGGGATTCATGGCTACCTTGGGATGATGACCAAGGCAGATGTGGTACTGGCTGTCTCAAACTCTGGTGAAACCGAGGAGATCTGCCGGATTTTGCCGGTGATCAAGCGGATGGGTCTGCCGTTAATCGGCATGGCTGGCAATCCAAAGAGTGCTCTTGCTCAAGCTTCAGATATCTTTCTTGATATCAGTGTTGCAGAAGAGGCTTGCCCCTTAGGTCTGGCACCGACGGCAAGTACTACCGCGACCTTGGCCATGGGTGATGCTCTTGCGGTTGTTTTGTTGCAGGAAAGAGGTTTCCGTGCTGAGGACTTCGCTCTTTTTCACCCCGGCGGAGCACTTGGTAAAAAGCTGCTGCTGCGGGTTGAAGATCTGATGCATACAGCGAGTGCAATTCCTCTGGTTGCGTCTGGTACTCTCCTGCGAGAGGCTCTGTTTGAGATCACCAACAAACAACTCGGTGTCACCGGTGTTATCAATGCCTCTGACGAACTGATTGGGGTTTTCACAGATGGCGATCTAAGGCGAGTCATGGAGGCCGGTCTTGACAATCTGCAGAAGCCGATCGACGAAGCGATGAACAAGACGCCTAAGCGGATTTTACAGAGGAATCTGGCTGCCAAAGCGTTGCAAGTCATGGAAACCCATACAATCACATCTCTTTTTGTTTTTTCTGATGAAACGAGCAAAGTGCCAGTCGGCATTCTCCATCTGCACGATCTACTACGCGCGGGGGTGGTTTGATGCATCCGAAAGCGGCAAAAATAAAATTACTCTTACTTGATGTCGATGGAGTGCTGACTAACGGTCAGATCATCTATGACGGCGTGGGCAATGAGCTGAAAATGTTTAACGTGCGCGATGGGCACGGAATTAAGTTGATTCAACGTGCTGGCATCAAGGTTGGCATTATCACAGGCCGCAAGTCTGATGTTGTTGTGCGGCGTGCCGCTGAATTGGGCATAGAGATTTTATATCAAGGGGCCTTGAATAAGCTGGAACCTTATCGGGAAATTCTGACTCAAACAGGTTTGGCCGAGGAGCAGATTGCCTACGTAGGTGATGATTTGATTGATCTGCAAGTCCTGCGTCGGGTTGGTTTTTCTGCGACTGTTGCTGACGCTGATGCCGAGGTCTGCCGACGAGTCGATTATATTGCCAGTCTCCCGGGTGGCTATGGTGCAGTTCGTGAAATCTGCGACCTGTTACTGAAAGCTGGTGGGCACTGGGAACAAGTGACCGCACGTTATTTCTGTGATGAGCAGTAAAGGTTGAGCTTTTGACTGTCGAAGGGAGAACCCGGCACAGGGCACAACGGTTTGTTGGGGTTGCTATCCTTCTTGTGATGATTGTTCTTGGCTGGATACTTTTCTCTAGTAGCTTTGATGGCAATTTGTTGCCAGAGCTTATAGAAAAACTTCCAGAAAATGTCGAGCTTGGTCTGGATAGGGTCCACTATAGTCAGAACGAAAACGGAATAGAAATTTGGGTGCTTGATGCCGACCGTGCTGCTTATCAGCGCGAGGATGAGGAACTAGCTTTGACTGGTGTCAAACTGACCTTTTTTAATACAGGCCGCTTTGGTGATGTCACATTGGATGCGGTTAGCGGAATCTTGCGACAGAAACAGAAACTGATAGATCTGAAAGGTGATGTACGAATTGTGACAGCCTCTGGGGAGCAGTTTCAGTCGGAAACATTGCAGTACGATTACTCCAAACGACTGGCCACAACAGATGATCTGATCAGCATGCGGGGTCGTCAGCTTTACCTGACCGGTAAAGGGATGGATCTTGATCTGGGGCGGGGTACGCTGAGGGTTCGTGAGAATGTTCATGCGCTGTTTAATGAGCGCCAGACTGAAGGAGAACGGCAGTGAATTGTTACGTCTGGTTGTTGCTGTTTTTGTTGATGACCTCTCCATTGCTGGCTGTCGAGGAGGACTCTTTATCTGCACCGGATGGCCCGATCGAGGTGACATCTCAGCAGATGGAGACCGATCAGCAGAAAGGAGAAGTTTTTTTTAGCGGCAAAGTCGTGGGAAAACGTGGCGACATGACAATATACGCTGATGAACTGACCCTCTTTTTTATAGAGATCAACGGGAATCGTAAAATTGAACATTTAGAAGCTGAAGGTGACGTCCGCGTTGTAGTCGGAGATCGGGTTGCCACTGCACAAAAACTTAAATATTTTCAGATGACTGAAAAAATGATCTTGAATGGAAAAGCCGAGGTTCACCAGGGCGGAAATATGGTCGCAGGTGACGAGATTGTACTATTTACGCGTGAGAATCGTTCACTGGTCAAAAGTGGCAAAGATGGTCGGATAAGAGCGGTTTTTCTGCCGACGCAGGAGAAACCGTGAAAACCCTTCATGCCAGAGGACTTGAGAAAAGTTACGCCGGTCGCAGGGTTGTTAGTAATGTCGACCTTGAGGTAAGTTCGGGGCAGGTTATTGGGCTGCTCGGGCCCAATGGCGCAGGCAAGACCACAAGTTTTTATATGATGGTTGGTCTCGCTCGTCCGGACGCTGGCCGGGTCTTTCTCGATGCGACTGACTTGACTGAGATACCGATGTATCAGCGTGCCCGGATGGGGATCTCCTACTTACCACAGGAGGCTTCGGTCTTTCGTAAGATGACAGTTGCTGAAAACTTGCTCGCAATCCTTGAGACCCTCGGTTTGAGCTCGGAAAAACAGCAGAAGCGGTTAGATGAGTTACTTGAAGACTTTCGCATCGGCCATATTCGTGACTCAAAAGGTTATGCACTTTCTGGTGGCGAGCGTCGGCGGGTTGAGATCGCTAGATCTTTGGTTCTTGAACCTTGTTTTTTGCTTCTCGATGAACCATTCGCAGGGATTGATCCTTTAGCGGTAAATGATATTCAAGGCGTGATCAAACAATTAAAAGATCGGGGTATTGGTATTCTGATTTCGGATCATAATGTCCGGGAGACCTTGGGCGTTTGTGATCGGGCCTATATTTTGAATCAAGGTGAAGTGCTTGAATTCGGGACTCCTGAGCAGATTGCTGCTAGCGATAAAGCCCGTACCCTTTATTTAGGTGAAAAATTTAAACTTTGAAGTGAACATGTCCCCTGTAATCACTTTGAATATTCAATCAGAAAATTACTGGTAAATAGGGATTGGCACAGACTTTTCCTGCGGAGAATGATAGACTCTGATCCGAGGGGTTAGCTTCGTGGCATGCCTGCGGGCAGAATCGGATAATATGTCTTTATGGCTTTAGAACTACGCTTACAAGTTAAGCTCAGTCAGCAACTGGTGATGACCCCGCAGTTGCAGCGAGCGATCAAGCTGCTGCAACTGTCGCGTATGGAGTTGCTGGATGTTGTTACCGAGGAATTGTCTGAAAATCCGATGCTTGAAGAGAGTGAGGAGTCTGCGTCACCCGAAAGTCAGGTTGAAGAAAAACCTGAGGGAGAAGAGAACTCCGAAGAGGTTAAAACCGAGTCTGAGGCTGTAGACGATATCGACTGGCAAACCTACCTTGAAGGTTACAGCCTGAGTAGTACAACAACCAGCGACGTTTATGAAGACAATGAAGATCGTCCCTCCTTTGAAAGTCTGTTGACAAAAAAAAGCACACTTTTTGATCACTTGATGTGGCAACTCAATCTTTCCATAGTCCCTGAAATTGAACATCTTGCTGCCGCTGAAATTATCGGTAATATTGATGATGCCGGTTATCTACATGCCAATCTTGAAGATATCTGTGAGGCAACTTTAGTTGCTGAAGGAGTCGCTGAAAAAGCCCTGAAGCGAGTTCAGCAGTTTGATCCGCCTGGCGTAGCCGGGCGTAATCTTCAAGAGTGCCTGCTGCTGCAGCTTGAGCGGTTGGGTCAGAGGGACTCTCTCTCGGCAACGATATTGCGCGATCATATCGATGACATCGAGGGACGGAAGTACCCTGTTATTGCCCGCGCATTGAAAATTTCACTTGATGATGTGCTGGCAGCCGCTAAAATTGTATCTGATCTCGATCCACGCCCTGGTCGTGCTTTTAATCAGGAGGATGTTCAGTACATCTCTCCAGATATCTTTGTGCATAAGGTTGGCGACGAATATGTCGTTACCCTTAATGACGAAGGCTTACCAAATTTGCGGATTAACTCATTTTATCGGAGCGCTCTGACCAATAGTGCCTCGGTCGACAAGAAGGCTGGGGAATATATCCAGGATAAAATGAGGAGTGCCGTCTGGTTGATTAAAAGTATTCATCAGCGTCAGCGCACAATTTATAAAGTCACCAAGAGTATCGTTAAGTACCAACGTCAATTTTTTGATTATGGTATTGAACATCTCAAGCCGCTGGTGTTACGTGACGTGGCAGAAGATATCGAAATGCATGAATCGACGGTCAGTCGCGTGACAACAAATAAATACGTTCAGACCCCACAGGGACTGTTTGAACTTAAATACTTTTTCAATAGTGGGATTTCGACTACGGATGGAGATTCGATCGCGTCAGAGAGTGTTAAAATTCGGATTAAGGAGATTGTCTCCAAAGAAGATCCGAAAAAGCCCTTGTCTGACCAGAAAATTGTTCAACTGCTCAAAGAAAACGATATTCATATAGCGCGGCGTACAGTTACAAAATACCGTGAAATGCTCGGGATTGGTTCTTCAACTGAGCGCAAAAGATTGTTCTGATTTTTTGATTTATCGACCATGAACCCTGTGAACTTCAGGTATAGTTTAAATAATCCGGCCCGTCCAGGGTCTTACCATGAAGGAGACATCATCCTATGCAAATTGCTGTAAATTTCCGTCACATGGAAAGTAGTGAAGCAGTCCGTACCTACGTAGAAGAAAAGCTCTCACGTGTAAAAAAGTACGTCGGTGAGCCGATTGATGCTCAGGTTGTACTCTCAGTTCAGAAGAAGATTCATCATCGTGCCGAAGTGACCATGGTGGCCAAAGGGCTGACTATGAAGAGTGCGGAAGAGACGGGGGATATGTACGCCGCAATTGACTTGATGGTCGATAAGATTGAGCGTCAACTTAAAAAATATAAAGAGAAGCTCAAACACCATAAGAGTGGTGGTGCCGGTAGCCGCCAAGTGCTGAAAACAGTTATCACTGCTAGCAGTGTCGATGACGGAGCTTTGGAACCCGATATAATCAAGAGCCACTCCTTCTTTGTCAAGCCGATGTCGGTGGAAGAAGCCGTGATGCAGATGGACTTACTCGGCAAAAGTTTTCTTGTTTTTACCGATGATCGCTCCGAAGAGATGAACGTTGTGTACCGACGTTCTGACGGCAATTATGGTCTGATTGTTCCAAAGGGAAGTTAATTTATCTATCGGACGGCATCTGATCAATATTTTGAGAGGGTGCCGTTTATTTTCCTATTTCAAAAGAGACGAACGAACCAATGAAAATCAGTGAGCTTTTAAACCCGTTGGCAATTGTTACCGATCTGAAAGCGACAAGCAAAGACGCAGCACTCTCCGAATTGACCGATGCCCTCCTTGTCGTCGCACCTTCTCTACGGCGTGATGATGTGCTTCAGGTTCTGCAGGAACGTGAGCGCCTCGGGAGCACTGGCATTGGTGATGGTGTTGCAATCCCGCACGGTAAGCTCAAAGGGATGCCCGAGTTGATGTTGGCTTTTGGTCGTAGTTCATCTGGGGTTGATTTCGAATCGATGGATGGCCAACCCGCGCATCTTTTTTTCCTGCTCCTTGCACCGGAAGAATCAGTTGGGGTGCATTTAAAAGCACTTGCGAGGATTTCGAAACTTTTGAAAGATGCCGAAGTGCGTCAGCAGATGCTTGACGCGACTGACTCCGGGCAGATCTATAAGCTCATCTGTGAGCGCGAAGAATAGTCTAGCGCCGCTATATAGAGAAAGCATTCCTCTGCCATGACAGAACTGACGATTCAGGAAATACTTGATGAGAAAGAAGCGGGTCTTGATCTTCAGTTATTGGCGGGGGCTGAAGGTCTTTCCAGGGCTATCACCGTTCCGCGGATTCAAAAGCCAGGTTTAGCCCTTGCCGGTTATACTACGAACCTGCACCCTGATCGAATTCAGGTTCTGGGTTCAACAGAGCTGAGTTATTTGGGACATCTTCCCGAGGCAAAAGCTCTGAAAGCTGCCAATGATCTTTGTGCTCTTCACCTTGCTTGCTTGGTTGTGACAAAAAATCAGGTCGTTCCAGATTATTTGTTGAAGGCCGCAGATAGGCACCAGACGCCAATCCTTAGAACCTGCCACTTAAGTTCCGATTTCATCTCTCTTATCACTAAATTTCTAGAAGAACGTTTATTGCCATCATCGACTCTGCACGGAGGTCTGATTGATGTTTTGGGCGTTGGAGTCCTGTTGCAAGGGAAAAGTGGGATCGGAAAGAGCGAATGTGCTCTCGATCTGATTCTACGTGGCTATCGTCTTGTTGCCGATGATGTGATTAAGGTGAGGCTCAAGCTGCCTGCAGTAATCTTCGGTGAAGGGATGGACCTTCTGCATTACCATATGGAAATTCGAGGCCTCGGCATTATAAATATCAAACATTTATTCGGAGTTGCAGCGATTCGAGAGCGCAAGAAGATTGATCTCGTCCTTCAACTTGTCGAATGGGAGCAGGGAAAAGAGTATGATCGGCTTGGTCTGGAGGAGGATAGTTATCTCATCCATGGAGTCGAGATCCCGATGATGCGCATACCGGTGCGTCAGGGACGGAATACCAGTACAATCGTTGAAGTTGCAGCACGAAATCAGTTATTGAAAGAGATGGGTTATCATAGCGCTCAAGAATTTCAGCACCTGCTTGAAACGCGGATGGCTGAAGCGGCTCGACTGCACGCCCACACCATCATCGGGGATAACCTGGAATGAGTGTAAAGCCCGTTTATATCCTGACTGGGCTGTCCGGATCGGGTAAAAGTACGGCAGCTCGAGTCCTCGAGGATCAGGGTTTTTTTGTTATCGATAATCTGCCGCTGACGCTGCTTCCGCAATGCCTGGAGTTGACTGATAGTGCCTTGGAGGATGATCGTGATCTAGCAGTGGTTATAGATGTGAGAAATCGCGATTTTCTCGCCCAGTACGAAACGATTATCAAGCAAGTGGCTGCTCTTGGCCAACCCCTGCGGATTCTTTTCTTTGAAGCCTCTGATAAGGTTCTGCTCCGCCGGTACTCAGAGTCGCGTAGAAGCCACCCTTTAGCAGATGCAGAAAACTTAAGTGTCGCGATTGACCAAGAAAGGGAACTGCTGCAAATCGTCCGAAATAGTGCTACCAACGTTGTCAATAGTAGTGGGCTTAATCCTAATCAATTAAAAGAATTGCTTCTGGAAATTTTAGGAAATAATGAATCTCCACCACTGATATTGCAGATTGAATCATTCGGATATCGTTACGGGTTGCCCCCAGATGCTGACCTGGTATTTGATGTTCGCTTCTTGCCAAATCCTTATTATATCCCTGAATTGAGGCCTTTAAGTGGTCTTGATCGGGGGCTGCAGAAATATGTTCTTGGGCAGGAGGATTGTCAGACTTTTATTATGCATCTCGACAAAATGCTTGGTTTTCTTCTCCCGTGCTACCATAGCGAGGGCAAGAGTTACCTGACCTTGGCAATAGGCTGTACTGGTGGGCGACATCGGAGTGTCTCTTTGGTTGAGGAGTTTTCTCGCCGGTTAGGCAATATGAATATGCGTGTGCGCGTCCATCATCGCGATATTGATAAATAGCAAGGAACTTTTTAAGTGTTTGAACTGCAGAATTACACCCTTCTTGGCGATGGTTCGAAATGATTGGCCTTATTATTATAACTCACGGACAGATGGCGACAGAATGTCTACGAACTGCTGAACTGATAATTGGTCCGATAGCAGGTTGCCGGGCGATCAGTGTCGATCGAAGTTGTTCTGTCTCTGCTGCAACCGCTAATCTTGCACAGGCGATTGACGAATTAAATGCAGATGATGGGGTCTTGATTCTGACTGATATGTTTGGTGGTACGCCAACCAATATTGCTGCCGATTTTCTTGCAGCGGGACGTGTTGATATTTTAACAGGGATTAACTTGCCGATACTGATCAAAGCTGCCAGCGTAAGGGAGCAGAAAAATCTCGTTGAACTCGCTGAATTTTTACGTGAATATGGACAACAAGCAATTCTGCGGCCTGCAGATTTACTGAAAACAAGAATGAAATAACCGGAGTTTGGATGAGTATTGTTCTCGCCCGCATCGATAACCGCTTGATACACGGACAGGTACTTGAAACCTGGCTGCCTTATGTGCATGCCAACTGCCTCGCTGTGGCCAATGAGTCAATCTCTGTTTCACCCCTTAAGCGGATGATGATGGAAGCCTCAGTTCCGAGTCGGGTTCGTGTTGAGATTGGTAGTATTGTCGAAATCACCGAGTTATTTGCAAGTGGCACCCTTGATGATTTGCGGGTTTTATTGTTGTTTGCAACTACGGAAGATAGCCTTGCGGCCTTACAAAATGGTCTTAAGTTTGAACGTTTAAACCTTGGGAATATCCATGCGGGACAGGGTAAGACTCAGTTTAGTTGTACTGTTTTTCTGGATCCCAAGGATGTTGAAAACCTTGAGGAGATGGAGAGTGCCGGAGTAGACGTCTCGGCTCGCTGTATCCCGGCAGATACTGCCAGAAATTGGCGAAAATTAATTCCTGGGAAGAAGGCTGAGAATTGATCAGCGCTGAACTTGCTATCGGTGCCGGTGTGGCTCTTGTCTGTGGACTGGATAGAATTGCTGCTCTGCAGATTATGGTTTCGCGACCGATTGTGGCTGCTCCACTTGTGGCTTGGTTGCTTGGCGATGTGGCTGTTGGTTTGGAGATCGGCCTGATGGTTGAACTTCTTTGGTTGGCGCGCCTTCCGGTTGGGGCAGCTATCCCGCCAGATGACACTCAGGTTTCAATAGCTGGCACAGTTCTGGCCATCAGTCTTGGCAATCATCTGGGACAGAGTGGATTAGAATTCCAGTTGCTCTGTTTGTTGATTGCAATTCCATTCGGAAAATTCGGTCAATTCTTTGATCGTTTTGCACGTCAGTATAACGGGCGTAAAGTTGCTCAGTGTGACCGTTTGCTGGAGGCGGGTCATTTTTATGCCATGGAGCAGGCCCATCGTATGGGCCTCTGTTGCTTTGCTTTGGCAGCCCTTGGTACTTATTTTGTCATTATTTGTGGTGGATTGGTCATGATCCCTATATTGGCACCTATATTACAGCCTTCGCTCTCAGAATCAGCTGAATGGCTGAGGCTGGCACTGCCGTTGGTTGGAATCGCGGTGATTTTGGGTACGATTAATGTGAGTCGTGCACTGACCCTTTTCGGGGCCTCATTTGGCATGGCTTTTTTGTTGATGTGGTTGGTTTGATGGTAAAGCTGAGTAAGCTGACTTTGTTACATGTATGGTTGCGCCTGTTGCTGTTGCAGGGAAGCTGGAATTTTGAGCGCTTGCAGGGCGGGGGTTGGTTCTACGCTATGGCACCGGTGTTACGTGTGCTCTATGGTGAAAAAGAGATGCAGCGTATTGCTCGGGAGCATGTTGGCTATTTCAACACCCACCCTTATCTTGCTCCTACCGTTGTCGGTGCGGTTATACGGATGGAACTTGAAAGAGCAGCTGGCAAAGAACTAGAGATCGGTGTTCCAGAGTTTAAAGAAATGGTTGCTTCCCCCTACGCTGCTGTTGGAGACGCGCTTTTCTGGGGCGGTTTACGACCTTTAGCCGCTGGGATAGCTTTGCTCTTGGCAGCAAAGGGTTTAGCTGTTGCGCCGGTTGTTTTTTTATTATTGTTCAATGCTCTGCCATTGTGGTTTCGCATCGCGGGCTTTTTAAGTGCTTATGAACTAGGCATCCAATCTGTTGAATTTTTGCAGCGACGCAAACTCCCCGACCTGGCCATTCGAGCCAAGGAGGCGACAGTTGTTTTGTTTGGAGGGGTTGCTGCTTTTATGGTTTTTCAATTACTGGACGGTAAACAAAAACCATTATGGCTTGGTTTATTAGCAGTCCCTGCGGTTCTGCTGTGTGGTTATCTGGCCAGGCGCGGGATATCAACACTCATGTTGGTTCTTTTGTCCTCTGGATTGATTTTGATATGTAGTCTTTTTTCCGCAGATGTTGCGGTTTGGCTACCTTAATATAAGGGGAATATCCTTGCAAAAGAGTTTTACCATCATAAATAGGCTTGGACTTCATGCTCGTGCCGCTGCGCAGCTTGTGCAAACCGCAAATCGCTTCAACAGTGAAGTTATGGTTGAAAAAGACAATATCGAAGTCAACGGTAAGAGTATTATGGGAATTTTGTTACTTGCAGCTCCCAAGGGGACTGAGATTTCGTTGACGGTTTCAGGTGAGGACGCATCTGAGGCTATGGACGCTTTAACTATTTTGATTGAGGACGGCTTTGGGGAAGACTGAGGTACATCAAGATACTTATCTGGTTGGACTGGGTGTTTCGCCGGGTATCGGCATCGGACGGGTTTGTCTTCTGAATCGATTGTACCATGTTGCGGAATGGGAACTCGATGAGACTGAAGTCGAAGATGAAGTCCTTCGTTTTCGTGATGCCTTGTCTGCCGCAGCTACGCAACTTCGTGATGTCAAACGGAAGGTCGCCAGCCAACCTCACCTGCGAGAACATATCTATATCCTCGACACCCATCTTCTGATTCTGGAAGATGAGATGCTGGTAAGCAACACTGAGGTTTTGATTCGGCAGAAGCAGAATGCGGAAAAAGCTCTTAATCAGACGTTAAAGCAGCTACGTTTGATGTTTGAAAATATTGAAGATGACTATCTACGCGAACGCAGTTCAGACCTAGATGCCGTCGGCCAACGTCTGCTGAGAATATTGGCTGGTATCAGCGATACCACTCTTGAACAGATCAAGGAAAAATCATTGATTGCTGCGCATGATCTTTCACCCGCCGATACCATGCAGCTTGATAGAAGCAAGGTTGTTGGCTTTCTTACGGACCGAGGTGGAAAGACTTCTCATACGGCTATTCTGGCACGTTCTCTTGGGATCCCAGCTGTTGTTGGACTGGAATCAGCGACAACTGTGGTTGACAACGATGTGTCGGCGATCATTGATGGTACGACTGGTGTAGTGGTTCTGAACCCGAGTGAAGAGACTTTTAGGGAATATTTAAAACGTAAGCTGGCCTTCGAGTATCTGGAGAAAGAACTTACCAGATATCGTAATCTTTCGGCTGAGACAACAGATCACTACGAAATAGCCCTGCGTGCAAACCTTGAGATCGTTTCGGAGGTTCCTGCAGCACAGGAAGATGGTGCTGTGGGCATCGGTCTTTATCGAACTGAGTTTCTCTACATGAATTGCTCCCAGCCACCAGGAGAGGATGAGCAGTTCGCCGCATATAGTGAGATAGTAGATCGCATCTCGCCTCATCCAGTGACAATTCGGACTCTAGATGTTGGTGGTGATAAGTTTGTTCAGAATCTGAGCCTTAAACATGAAGACAATCCGGCGTTGGGATTGCGAGCAATTCGTTTTTCCTTACGCGAAGTGGACCTTTTTAAGGTTCAATTGCGTGCAATTCTACGTGCATCCGCTGTAGGTCAAGTGCGTATTATGTTTCCGATGATTAGTGGTGTGTCGGAAATAAGAGCCTGTAAGCGGATACTGCGGGCGGTCAGTGTTGAGCTAGAACAGGAAGGGGTTTTGTTTGATCCGCAAGTTAAAATAGGCATCATGATTGAAACACCTGCGGCAGTGATGATTGCTTCGTTGCTGGCGAAGGAAGTTGATTTTTTCTCTATCGGTACGAATGATCTGATTCAATATTGTCTCGCGGTTGATCGAGGAAATGAGCATGTCTCCTATCTCTATGAACCCCTGCATCCCGCCATTTTAAGGGCCTTGAAACAGGTTTGTGATGCAGCACATCATGCCGGCATTGAGGTGAGCATGTGTGGTGAGATGGCGTCTGAACCCATGTACCTTCCAGTTCTGATAGGGCTTGGACTTGACGAGCTTTCTATGAATCATGCGTGTATTCCCAGAGTGAAAAGGGTATTGCGTAATCTCACACAGGTCGAAAGTAAAGAGATGCTGAATGCTTTGATGCAACTGTCAACCGGGAAGGAGATATCCGCTCATCTTGACCGTGAAATGCGCACACGTCTTCCTGACCTTTTTGACGATTCCGTGATCTAAATGTTGTTTCAGAAAAAATAGATTTGCCCCGTTGACTTAATGAGCTTTTATTGTTTACTATTTCACGCTGTTTATTACTAAAAACAAATAACAGGAGATATTTGATCCATGTCGATGACAAATTTTCTATTTACCTCAGAATCTGTTGGTGAAGGACATCCCGATAAGGTTGCAGACCAAATTTCTGACGCCATTCTTGATGCGATCCTGACGCAGGATAAAAAGGCTCGTGTCGCATGTGAAACTCTCGTCACCACTGGTATGGCTGTCATTGCTGGAGAGATTACAACGACGGCATATGCTGATTTTCCTTCAATCGTGCGCCAGACGATCAAAGAGATTGGCTATAACGATTCAGCCATGGGCTTCGATTATGAGACCTGCGCAGTACTGACTTCAATCGATCAGCAGTCTCCTGATATTTCGCAAGGGGTCTCTGAAGGGGAGGGACTCTTTAAGGATCAAGGCGCTGGTGACCAAGGGTTGATGTTCGGTTTTGCTTGTGACGAAACTCCCGAATTGATGCCGATGCCGATCATTCTGGCGCATAAACTGACCAAGAAACTGGCAGATGTTCGTAAAGGTGGACAACTCAACTTTTTGCGACCAGATTGCAAATCCCAGGTATCGATCCAGTATGTTGATGATAAGCCGGTCCACATCGATACTGTCGTCATCTCTTCACAGCATACCCCGGATGTCAGCTACGAGGATCTAAAAGAGGCAATTATCGAAGAAGTTGTCCGTCCGACACTGCCAGCCAACCTGATTAACGACAAAACTCGTTATCTGATCAACCCGACCGGACGTTTTGTGGTTGGTGGCCCAATGGGAGATTGTGGACTTACCGGTCGCAAGATTATTGTTGATACCTATGGCGGACAAGGATCGCACGGTGGCGGAGCATTTAGTGGCAAGGACCCGTCCAAGGTTGATCGTAGTGCATCTTATATGGCACGTTATGTTGCGAAAAACATCGTTGCTGCCGGGCTTGCAACCAAGTGCGAAGTGCAAATGGCTTATGCCATCGGTGTTGCTGAACCGGTCTCTGTCATGATCAACACATATGGGACTGGCGTGATTTCCTCAGACGAAATCGCGCGGATTGTGCGTGAAGAGTTTGATATGCGTCCTGCCAGTATCGTTGAACAGCTTGATCTGTTGCGACCAATCTACCAGCAGACTGCTGCGTACGGTCATTTCGGGCGTGAGTTGCCAGATTTCTACTGGGAGAGGAAGGACCGAGTTGATTCTTTGCGGAGTCGGGCCGGACTCTAATTTTATATTTTAGAGGCGTTATAAAAAAGGGCTCTTTGTTAGCGAGGAGCCCTTTTTTTATTGTCAGTCACGAAACCTCTTGAGTATATCGGCGTAAGCGTCGATGCGGCGATCGCGTAGAAAGGGCCAAATTCTTCTGACCTGCTCGCTGCGTTCCAGGTCGATATCTACCAGTAACGTTTTATCATCCGCATCTGCCTGAACCAGAAATTCCCCCTGTGGCCCACAAGCAAAACTGTTTCCCCAAAAATCGATCTGGCTACGGTTGTCTGCGGCGCTTTCAGTGCCACAGCGATTGATCGCAACCAGCGGCAGCCCGTTAGCTATCGCATGACCACGTTGTATGGTGAGCCAAGCCTCGAGTTGTCGGCTCTTCTCCGCTTGAGGATCCGTTGGGTCCCAGCCGATGGCTGTCGGGTAGATCAGAATATCGGCTCCAGCTAAAGCCATCAGGCGTGCGGCTTCCGGAAACCACTGATCCCAACAGACAAGGACTCCTAGTTTTCCGACCGAAGTTTGAATTGGCTCGAAGCCAAGGTCCCCTTCCGTGAAGTAAAATTTTTCATGAAAACCAGGGTCATCAGGGATATGCATCTTGCGATAACGACCGATAACCCTGCCGTCACTTTCTATAACTATGGCGGTGTTGTGATAGAGGCCAGCGCTACGTTTTTCGAATATTGACAGAACCAGGACTATTTCGAGTTCTGCTGCCAACTTTGAATAAAGTTGCGTTGAAGGTCCTGGGATGGTTCCAGCCAGATCGAAACAGTCTGTCACTTCAACCTGACAGAAATAGAGATTGTTGTGAAGTTCCTGTAGAAGGATCAGTTGTGCCCCTGCCGATGCAGCTTTGCGTATCTCGTTGCAGGTTTCATGGATGTTTAATTTTTTATCAGCAGAGCGTTTCTGCTGAATTAATGCTGTTTTTAAACTCAAGTTAAAACCCCCTTTGGCAGTTGCATGGTCACGCAGTGTAAAGAACCGCGCTGCTCAATCAGGATCCGACAGTCGATGGGGATGATTTCTCTATGTGGAAAAGCTTGCGCGATAACATCGAGTGCGATCTGGTCAGATGGATCATCATAGGTCGGCACAAGAACCGCGCCATTGATGATAAGAAAGTTTGCATAGGTTGCGGGAAGTCGATTCCCCTCACCATCATAGCAGGCTTGAGGCCACGGAAGTTCGAGAAGCCGGTAGCTCTTTCCGTTGCTGGTAGAAAAGTTGGCCAACTGCGACTGCATGGCAGCGAATTCTTGATAATGTTCATCAGTCGGGTCACTGCAGCCTTGATAAATAATGGTTGCATTGGGGGCGAAACGGGCCAGGGTATCGATGTGACTATCGGTATCATCGCCACGCAGGGCTCCGTGTTCCAGCCAAAGCACTTGTTCTGCACCGAATAGCTGTTTCAGTTTTAATTCGATCTCGATTTGAGTCAACTGTGGGTTACGATTTTTTTCGAGAAGACAGCCACGAGTGGTTAGAAGGGTTCCTGATCCATCTGACTCAATCCCTCCCCCTTCGAGGACAATCTCACTCGATGCCAACATAGTCTCACCGAATGCGCCAGCCGCAACTAAACTAACTGTAAGTTGGTTGTCGAGCTCCGCTTTGAATTTGTTGCCCCAGCCGTTGAAGACAAAATTGAGTAGGATGGGCCCTTGATCGGTCTGAACTGTTAGCGGCCCAAAATCTCGAGCCCATGTATCATTACAGGGGAGTTCATATAAATGGATCTGTTTTACGATTATAGCGGTGGCATCGAGTTGTAGGAGAACCATGTCTTTGTTCGGAACAATCAGGAGAACCGGTTCAAAACGGCAAATAGTGTGAACAATTTCGCGAAAAGTTTGACGTGCGGCATCTAGATGTTCAGACCAATCGGTCAGTTCATGTGGCCAAGCCAACAAAACCGCATCTTGTTTTTCCCACTCCGCGGGAAGACGACGGCTTAGATGATTTCTCATTATGGTGTCATCCATTGGCCAAGGTATGCTCGATGAGAATTTTGATCCCAATTCCTAGTAATATCAGTCCTCCCAGAAATTCAACCTTTGGTCCCCAACTCTTGTTAACTTTACGGCCCAGATACATCCCCGCTATGGTTAGAATCGCACAGATAAGACCGATAACCAAGGCAGGGATGAAGATTGGACTGCCGAGCATTGCCAAGGTCAAGCCGACGGCCAGAGCGTCAATGCTGGTTGCAATTGAGAGCATGATCAATGACCAGCCACGTGTCGGGTCTTTTTGCTCTGATTCTTCGTCAGCCCTGTTTAGGGCACCGTAACACATACGTACGCCGATGACGGCCAGTAAGATAAAGGCGATCCAATGATCGTAGGCCTCTATGGTTGTTCGTAAACCGCGACCTGCAGTCCAGCCGATCAGTGGCATCAACGCCTGAAATAGACCAAAATGAAAGCCAAAACGAAACAGGTGCCGACCGGTTAGTTTAGGCAGGGTCAACCCAGTACCGAGTGCGACCGCGAAGGCGTCCATCGCCAAGGCTACGGCAATGCCAAACAGAGTTAATAAATCCATCGATTATCCAGTTAAAGAAGGCCACCTCCGTTAGGAGGTGGCCCGATACTTCTCAAACGTAAAGGCTGAAATCAGTCACAAATACTGACCTTTTCAATCACGACCGGTTCATTTGGGACATCTTGATGAGAACCATTGCTACCGGTTGAAACCTTAGCGATGGCATCGACGATATCCATTCCCGCAGTGACTTTGCCAAAAACGGCATAACCGTAGGCATTTGCTGCCTGTCCTTTATGGTCAAGAAAATCGTTATCGACCAGATTGAAGAAAAATTGGCTGGTGGCACTGTCGACAATCTGAGTGCGTGCCATCGCCAGGGTTCCACGAGAGTTTTTAAGGCCGTTAGAAGCCTCATTTTTAATCTGCTCACGGGTCTGTTTTTGTTTCATATCTGCAGTAAACCCTCCGCCTTGAACCATAAAACCGGGGATGACACGGTGACAGATGGTTTCATTGAAAAAGCCCTCTTTAGCGTAAGTAAGAAAGTTTTCGCTGCTGATCGGAGCATTTTCCCCATCCAGTTCGATAGTGATTTCGCCCATGTTTGTCTGCATGATGACAGAGGTGTTTTGACTCATCTGATACACTCCCAGTTGGAAATTAATGGTTAGGCAGGTAGAGGTGGCCTCAGTATGTGGCTAACTACATTCTAAATTGCGTATTTACACGTATTGTACAGGTTGAAATTTCAGGGTTTAATATGAAGCAAAAGATGAACGATTCGAGGCAGGCTGTCAATGGTTGAGTATAGAGATAAGTATTGGCACGCAAGTGACCCTAACTCTTTTACGAGTTATTGCCATCTTCTTGAGACGTTTGAATAGGTAATAGAATGTGAAAACAGGTTCCCATATTAAGTCTGCTATCAATGCTAAGTTGGCCATGATGGTTTTCTGTGATAATGAAATACGCAACAGACAACCCAAGTCCTGTGCCAAGACCAACTTCTTTTGTTGTGAAGAAAGGTTCAAAAATTCTTTTTTGAGATTCAATGTCGATGCCAGGTCCGTTGTCGCAAATCTCGATTGTTAATATATTATTTTTTTTCTGTACCGTTAAGTCGATCTGAGGTGGATTGTTCATGCATGACCATGAAGACATTGCTTGAGCCGCATTCTTAATCAGGTTGAAAAACACCTGCTCGAGTTGATTCGGGCTGCAAAGGATTTGCGAAAGATTGTTTGCGTAGGTGCGATTGAATTTGATGAGATGGATATTCTGATTTTTCTTCAAATCGTAGTCCTTGGTTGCCATCTCAACGGCGTGATCCAATATTTCGCAGATGTTTTGTTTTGATTGAACTGATTCACCTCCTTGGGTAAAATTCACCATTTTCTTGACAATTTCACCGGCTCTTTGCCCTGATTCAAGGATCGAAATCAGCATTTTGGGAATTTGACGTTCACTTAGATAGCTGTTCAGAATTTCAAGATCTACCCCCAACTTTTCAGCACAGCTAAGGTTTTTATTTAAATCAGGAGAAAGTCTTTGCGTAATCACTTGTGTGTTTTGGATAATGCTGGCTAACGGATTGTTGATCTCGTGCGCCATTCCTGCAGCCAAGCCGCCAACGGACATCATTTTTTCGGTCTGCATTAACAGCTCATCGAGACGAATTCGTTCGGTCACATCATCGATCCGGATTACAGCACCACCATACTGTTTGGAAGAGAGTGGATTAATTATGATGTCGACCAGCCTCTCTCCGTGACTTGTCGACCAGTGAAAACGAGTTACCTTGTTTTGAATGCCGCAGCTTAGAGTCTGGCTAACTTTTTCATTGATCTCGCTTAACCAGGGTAGTGATTCGAGAAGGGGACGTCCGCTCACCTGTGCGTAAGTGAGCCCACAGTATTTTTGTGCTTCGAGGTTCCATTGATTGATACGGCAGTTATTGTCGATTCCGATCAGGAGCGAGGGCATAGCGTCGATCAGGTTCGCCATCATTTTCTGAAGACTTTCTGCTTTCTGCTGAGATCTGGTGCGTTCTGAAATCTCATGGAGTAAAAGATTATTGGCTTCTTCAAGTTTCTTTGTACGATCCTTAACTTTTATCTCCAGGGTTGCATGTTGCTGTTGGAGAAGGGCTTCTGCTCCTTGACGGTTGTCTTCGTGGGTTTCAAGAGCAGAGGCCATGCCGTCAAAGGTATGTAGTAGGCGGTTTATTTCATTTCCGTTAAATTCTTCAAGAGAGATACCGGCCAGATTTTCTGCAACGGCTGCAGCTTTTTTACGCAAAACGCTCAATGGCCGCAGGAGCATATGGACCAACAGGGCACTCAGTGGGAGCAGAAATATAAGGAGGTATAGGGTGGCTTGCAGTACCTCCTTATATTTTTGTTTCAATATATTTATTGTCTGTCCTAACTCTAGCTCAGAAACCAAGACAAAACTGTGATTGCCAAGTTGGAAATGCATGTAGTGTAAAAGCCGTTCTTTTTCAAAATTGACGTCTGTCAGCATTGTTTTATCATTTAATATTTGTTCTATTTTTTTCTGGTCAATATCAATTGATGTCGATGCCTCACCACGCGCCTGAATACCGTTTTTATCTGCCAAGATCAACTTGCTCTGGTTTTCGTTGGCAAACTCTCTTAATACCTGGTCAAGTCCTATAGATAATACGAGTGCCCCTTGGATGAGGCCGCTCTTCTGGATAGGGACTGCAGCGCGGAGCACCCAGGTTTTTTCTTCTTGGATGATTCCACCAAATTCATCTCCTTTGAACGCTGCTTCGATATCGAGATCTTTTAACGAAAAACTTGATTTCCTCCCATGGCTGAAGATCACATGTCCATGCTTGTTTAGAATTGAGATGTTCGACATTTTTATGTCTTTATTGTTTCTATTAAGTTCATGTATCAGGGTGTCGGTATTGTTGGCTTGGGCAGTATCTAGAAGAAGGCGATGTATATGAGGACGGATTTCATAGTGCTCTAGAATGCTTCTGTTTTGGTGTAATAGATTTTCAAGGCGGGTTGTTAAGTGGTGCTGGAAAAGGTGTCGAGTATTGTGAGCGCGAGTTTCAACTTCTGAATATAGACTTTTTTCGAGACTGTTGCGATATGCCTGATATGTGACTAAACTCGTAACGATTATGGCAGAGGCCATAATGCCGAGAAAAGGGAAGAATAGGGATTTGAAATTTATATATTTCAAGCCCCAACCTTTTTTTGACTCTTTCTCTGTCGTTGTGGGACGCGTCCATTTCATTTGCTATTGCCTTGCGGATTGTCCAAACCCTGAAGATTGCTAAAGGGAGATATCTATGGGAGAGAGGTCACCTATGTGAGCCTTTATCGACAAACTGTCATCCTTCGGTGAAGGGCAAACTTTTGTCAGCTTTCAATAGCGTGGTAAAATCTTTTTCAGGAACCGGTCTGCTGAAATAATACCCCTGGTAGCCACCACAATCTCTTTGGTTTAGGAAGTCATATTCATAATCGGTTTCGACACCTTCAGCGATGACTTTGAGCCCTAGATGGTGCGCCATGGAGATGATAGTCGCTACGATGGAAGCATTACTTTCATCCGTTTGAATATCACGTACGAAGGATTGATCAATCTTGATGATGTCAAGAGGTAAGCGCTTCAAATAGGCAAGTGAAGAATATCCGGTACCGAAATCGTCAATCGACAACTCAATTCCCATTTTTTTAAGTGCCTGCATTTTCTCTATGGTGTCTCCGATATTATCGATTACCATCCCCTCGGTGAGTTCCAAACCAAGCTGATCTGCATCGGCACCCGTCTTGTTGATGACTTGTTGGATTTGACGAATGAAATTCGGTTGACGGAATTGACGTGGACTGACATTTACCGCCAAGTGGCCAATTGGTATCCCTTGATCGTTCCATGATTTGATCTGTCGACAAGACATTTCGAGGACCCAGAGTCCGATGGGCAGGATCAACCCTGTCGCCTCGGCAACTGGGATGAAATCGGCAGGGGAGATGTAGCCCTTCTCTGGATGCAGCCAGCGCAGCAACGTTTCTGCTCCTACTATGCGACCTTCGCGATCAACTTGAGGTTGAAAGAATAGAGACATTTCCTGGCGATCCAGAGCGAAACGCAAATCTTTTTCAATCCCCAACCGTTGATCGGCTGCGGCTTGCATACTTGGCAAGAAGAAGCGGATTGCATCTCGGCCATCATCTTTAGCTCGGTACATTGCGGTATCAGCATGACGCAAAATGTCATTACTATCTTCATTGGGGTCATCATCAGATGGGAAAAGAGCAACGCCGATGCTTGGTGTAATGTGGAGATCGTGTCCAAGCACTTTGTATGGTTTTGAAAGATTTTTCTGGACCTGCTCGGCTTTTGTCTGAGTTTGTGATGCTGCGTTGCTCGGTTCCTTGCCCATATCTGAAAGGAGCATGATGAATTCGTCACCGCCGAGTCTTGACACCGTATCTTCAAGTCTCATGTCACTCGTCAAGCGTTTGGCGACCTCCTGAAGGAGCGCATCACCGACATGGTGACCTAGGGAGTCATTGATGTTTTTGAAGCGATCCAGATCAAGAAAAAGCATGGCGCCAAAATGTTTGTGGCGGCGTGCTCTGGCCAGGTCGCGCTCAAGGCGGTCGATCAATAGACGTCGATTGGGGAGGTCTGTCAGGGCATCGTAGTAAGCAAGACGTTCGATGTGTGCTTCTGCCAATTTCCGTTCGCTGATATCTCGCAAAGTCCCGCAGATAGTCGCAGGACGGCCATCTTCTTCAGGGAGTAACCGGGCGTTAATTGAGCAGGGAATAATTTTCCCTCCCTTATCGCGTAAGTGAAGCTCATAATCGGTAACAATATTTTGCCTCTTTAGTGCTGCGATGAGTTGTTCACGATCATCGTTTCTCGGATAAAATTGCCAGACACTTTTACCAATCAGTTCATCACAACTGTAGGCAGATATTTGTTTGATCGATGGACTGAGTTCTCGAATTTCACCATCTAGTTGGATTTCAAAATAGACATCCTGCAGATTCTCGTAAATTGAACGATAACGTATTTCACTCATTTTTATCTGCTGATGGGTTTTGTTCAAGTCATCCATCGCAAGCTGCAGATCCTCAGTGCGTGAGATAACTTCATCTTCGAGGCGTTCCTGATATGCGCGGTTCTCACGAATCAGGCGAGCCCTTTCAAGCGCTTGGTCAATAGCGTGCTTAAGTACTGAAAGGTCTTGGATAGGTTTTAGGAGGTAGTTCCATGCCCCTCGTCGTATCGCTTCAATAGCATCGCTAATGACTCCGGTGCCCGATGCAACAATAATTGGAGTTTCAGGGGATTCTTCGCGTATTTTCGAGAGGACTTCCAGTCCATCAATTCCCGGCATACGGAGATCACAGAGGACCAGGTCTGGCTTTTCGCGCGCAAAGAGTTCTAACCCTTCACGACCATTTTTTGCCTCTATAACTTCATAATCAAAATCTTCAAGGTAGAGACGAAAACTGGTGCGAATGTTCTCCTCATCATCAATAGTCAGGATGCGGATCACTCTGTCGCTCATCGGGTTTCCTTCACACGAAACAGTTTCAACGGGTTCGTGTGCTGTCAAGCAAGTCCCATTTACTGTGGTGAGTGCGGTCTTGTTTTCATTATTTCAGTACTGACTAATGCATTAAAAAGCTGTTTATATCTCGATATTTATTAAGTCAAAAGTTTTGCATGTCTGTGTGCCTAAGCTCTAGTAAAAAAACCTTATATTCGATTGAGCGATAGACATTGATATAAACTCACGAAGATAGTTTAACACAGAGCTTGTAATGTGCTAACAAGTGAAGAGAAAAACAGGATATTTTTGTAGTTAAGCGAGCCGTGCGGAATTTTTCGGTTTCAGCAGAATAGAAGTAACAGTTTTAGAGATCACCAGTGAGCTGTTGAAGGTGATAAAACTTAGGATTGACTGTGGCCACACAATCAGCGATAGAACAAAAGGTGTCCCAATCAACACTCTCTTCCGTATCACACGTTTTGAAAAAAAACGAATCCTTTGGGAAGCTCAGCATAGGTTTCATCTTTGAGCAGATAGACATCAACCAGATCGTTGATCTTACCCACAGCCTCCCAAGGGTCTCGGTAGTTGTGCTGACGTGCAAGGATCTGCAGACTTAGACCATTATTAAAGATAGACCTGACTTCAAAAGAGAACTCTCGTGGTGAACCATAATGTTCGTTGCGCCCAGATCTTGTCATGCCCCGTGCGCCGAGGCTCTCCAAATGAGTTTTTAGAGTAGTTTCTGTTATTGGTTTAAGATCTGTGTCGCTCATGTCATCTCCTCACATTGAAGTCTTAATTCAATTCTCCATTCTGCAGGGATCTCCCCGTCTTCAGTCAGAACCCATAGCGTTGGAAAGTCTGCGCACTCAGGTGCTTGACCAAATCCATCGGAAAGATAAATAACTGCTGTTGGTGTCGGAACCATTTGTCGAGCATAATTAAAGGCTGGGCGAAGGTCCGTATAGCCGCCACCAGAGTAGACCTCGATAGTTTGTGGTTTAGTTGTAAATGTTTTGATTTTCTGAATGTGACTGCCAGTATAAAGAACCGTCAGGCTGTTCTCGCGGCCACGAGAGATCTGTAGTAGTTCCGCCGCAAAGGCTTCACGTAGCGGTTGTATATTGGTCGAATCGCTGACATCGATAGCAACAAGTAAATTCAAGCGCTGCTTCTTACGAACACCTGGCGTTCTTTGAAAAAAACGGCGATGGCTGCGTTTCCAGGTGCTGCGGCGTCCAATTCGTCCGACATTACCAACGAATTGGCGCAAAATTTGTTGCCAGGGGATGGTCGGAGGTGACAAAAAAGTCTTTAGCAGAGTCGCAAGTTCACCCGAAACCTCCTGACGACATTTTTCAACGCAGTTTTGACCATCTGGCGCACAACCTGTTCTGTCAGTTGCTGTGGGGTGCGGTCTGCCTGCTGCCAGATCTGATGATCATCAATGGGCTGAGACATAAATTGTTCCGTTTCAGGTCCATTCGCGTCACCTTCGATTGTACTGCACCGATTACCTGACAGGGATATTTGCGGTAAACGGTCATAATACTCTTCGGCTGAAAGTTGATCTGGTAAGCGCAGTCGCGCCGGAACCGGGGACTCAGGCGGCAGGTTGGCAATCGATCCGTTGATTGCCAGATCACAGGCAAGATCCCAATGAGTTGGTTGTCGCTCGCGCCGCCGACAGGGATGAAGATGGAGCAGATGTTTGGTCAGATGCTCCAGCAGGGCTTCTTGTCCCTCTATTGAGAAGAGCGCAAAGCTTTCAGAATTGACTGCTAGAGTCGGAATGCCGTCACGCAGGGTCACTCCCGCCGGCTTTGACCCGACAAGAACCTGGCGCCGGCACTGCAACAGAAATTCTCCATAAAATGGACGATGTTTCAAGAGTCGAACAATACTGTCTTCAAGGGCGCGCATTCAACCGCCTTCAGGCTACTTCTTCGCTGATTTTGTTTAAAGCATCTAGAACGGCATGGTCGTAGCAATCCTGGCTGAGGATTGTCGCTATGGCTGGAATGCGCAACAGTGTCTTAACAAAGCCGAAACGCATGTCACGTGGCAAAACTTCAATATAGGCGACTAAATTGTCTTGTTGAATGTTGTTTAGCTGGATTTTTTCACCTAGGTGGCTAGTCAGGACATTCATACTGGCGGCTTGGATATCATCTCTTTGACCGGCAGCTTGGTCGGCGAACTGCTCCCAATGATTGAGAATTTGTTCTGCACTCAAAGGGCGCTGGCGCTGTTCTGTACACCAACTTAAAAAACAGACTGCAGCCTCACGACCGATGACCCCGCTATAGACTTCCATTTCAAGCTCAGTGGGGAATCGGCAGTACTGTTTTAGAGTGCTGACCATCTCCCAGGCACGTTCTGATGGTTCAATTTGTAGGTCGTAACTGTCTGCTCCTGTCGCCAGAAATGTGCTGTTGATGGCAATGAATTGACAGATTTGTGCGTCAAACTGCTGCTGATTCGCGTATTGCCCCCAGCATACGGCATCAGATTCGACCTGCAGGATCACCATACGATCAAGGAGAGCGCGATCAAGCGTAGCAACCTGGTAGCTACCATCGGGTGGATTGATCGCCGCTATGACGCGATGTTGCGTCGCTAGTTGATGGGTGTGCAGTGCACGTTGTTGCCCCCGTGCAGGTGGTTCAACAAACTGGAAAATGGCCTGCAGGGTATCTTCCTGCTGGGCGCGATTAAGTTCGTCACAATGGACAAGCGTTTGCTTTGCTTCTGCTTTCGGTCACCAGCTTGGTCGTGACCAGTGCATCTCATCCTCGATGCGGTAGGGGATGCCAATCAGGTCACCGACCTCCATCTGTCCGAGTCTTAACGAGGGGTAGGTAAAGTCGATCTCTTCGGCGACCTGAATTATGGCGGCGGTCTTGCCGACACCAAGATGGCCAACCACGCAGGGAGTCAGGTCTGTTTTTGTAATAATTTCACGCAGGACAGTTTTTAACTGATCGATATTCATTATTAACCCTGACGCTGGATAGATGACTTGAAAGGTGTGCTATTGATAACACAGGTCGATTTAATGCGACAAGGCTTTAGCTTGAAGAGGCATTAGTTACAGATGCGATTTCGGCCCTGCTGCTTGGCGCGATAGAGCGCCTGGTCGGCGGCAGAGATCACCTGCTCGGGTGATCGTCGTTCACGTGAGGGCTCTGCGACCCCAATACTGATGGTCACACTCAGGGGTTTGTATGGTGTTTTTTTTAAGGTCTGCTTAGTTGGTTTTTTTACCGGTCGATCCTTGCTGCGAGGGATAAAACCGGCCGTCGCAACCTTCTGACGGATTCTTTCTAATTCAGTCTGAATATCTTCGGTCTTTCTGTTGGGAAAAACTATTGTGAACTCTTCGCCCCCATAGCGAAAGGCATGACCTCCACCGGCAACAGTAGCCAGACATCCTGCAACCATCTTCAAAACCTGGTCTCCTACATCATGGCCATGCTTATCATTGAACTTCTTAAAGTGATCGATGTCCAACATCGCTAGCGAGTAGCGCTTTCCCAGCCGTTTCAAGGACTCATTAAGTGCGCGTCGTCCTGGAATACCGGTCAATTCATCGCGATATGCCATGTTATGCGAGGTCTCTAGCAGGCCGGTTAAGAGGGTTAATATCGCCAGACAGAAGAACAGCATTAAAAATTGATTTTCGAGCTGCAGATAAAACGGGATAACGGTTAGAACGAGCGTCCAGAAAAATGCCGATTCTAATGGTTGCGGTCGACGTTGGAAACTGAGGAGTGCCAGTAGTGTCGATGTGGTCAAAATTCCAAAGAGCAGTATTCCGGGCTGGGGCTCTAAGGGGAGAGAAAAGGGAAGAGGTTGATAAAGAATATGCGAGAAATTTTCAGGCCAGGATTGCTCAAGCCAGAATACAGATAATCCCTGAATCAACAGGGATGAACCATATAAAGCAGTCAGTGTGCTACCGAACCTTTTCTCTGGAAGGAATAAAGTCAGAGTCAGATTGAAAGGGAGCAAGAGAGCAAGAATGGAATAAATTTTTGGCTGTTGAGGATATAGGGAGCAAAGGCCTAGCGAGAGAGCCAGTAGCAACAAAGCAAAAACAAGACGATTGCGTTTAAATCTCAATCCCAGAAGTAGGGTAATGATGAAGGTTATCAGGAAGAAGATAGGCAGATATGCGGTGATTTGTTGCTGAAGAGGCGCGGCTCTGAGCAAAAAGACCCCAGCGACCAAGAAGAGCCCGCCAGGGAAGAAAAGAAGGTAGAAAAGTCTGAAAAGAGACATCTGAACGACTAGAGATAGCTGCGCTTTTTCTTACGCGAAACCTTACCGAGTAACCAGCCGAAGAAGAGTACGCCAGCTCCAGCAAGGAACCATTTAATGACACCTGTTCGCAGATAGAGGTTGTTCTCTTCTTTGAGCTGCTGCAAACGTTCCGCTAGATCACTGTTCTCCTTTTGAAGCTGATCTCTTTCGAGCGTTATTTGCACCGCACCAGAGGAAATCTTCTGGAGTTTTTGATAATTCTCATTGACCAGTGCCAGCTCTTTTTCTGTGGAGGTAAGGCTTTGGGTCTTTTTTTTGCTATTGCTCAAGCTTGCTGATAGCTGATCAATCTGTTGCTGCAATTTTCTGTTTTCTGTCAAGAGCTGTTTGATCTTCTCAGCTTTTGGGAGGTCCTTGGTTATATATTGGCTACGCACATAACCCTCAATACCCTTTTCGGTACGAATGAGCATGAACCCTTTTTGCTCTTCAATAATTTCTAGCCGATTTCCTGTTTGAACGGTCGTCAGAATCGTCTTGTTCTTACCGGGTTGAGCCCGCACAGTGACAACCAGTATGTCGGAAACATATCCTGTTGCAGCTAAGGAAGGAGCCGCTAGAAACAAACATAGACACAAGGCAGGCAAGAACGTTTTCATTTGAATGTTCCTTTAGCTCTGGGGAAAGTAGAAAAAAATTCTCTAAAACCTCCTAACCATATAAGAAATGCCTGTACGATATCAAGGATTTATCTCGCATCAGCTTGACGTCACACGGTTAATCGCACTTTTTTTAATGGTCGAGGTTGACAGCTGTGCGATTGCTTATTAGTATTTGTTAAATAATATTGTCTTACAGTGATTCTTTTTCCTTGGGTGAAGAGTTATGCCCGAAGAAAAAATAAATCGGTTTGGGCCCAGACGCCCCAGCTTCTTAACCCCTGATGAATAGAAAGAGGAGACAGTTGATGAAAACGGTAATTTGGACAGTAGTGGTTCTGGTAACGGTGTTTCTTTGTGGTGGTTATGCCTTTGCTGCGACAGAGGCTGAGATCAATGCCGGTAGTATTCAGCAGGCTAAGGATACATCGGGAACCAAACCGACGGTGGCGATGGTTATGCAGAAGGTCGATGCCGGTGTTCAGCTGATCAACAAGGAAGGACGTGCTGCATTCCCGAAGTTCAAGGGGCTTGGCAGTGAGTTTATCTATGCAGGCACCTACATCTGGATTCACTCTCCGACCACCGGTGAGATGCTGATGCATCCAATGAAGCCAGTCCTGGAGGGTAAGAATGTCAATCCGCTTCGTGATAAGGGTGGCAAGTTGCTCTTCATTGAATTTAACCGGGTAGCAACTGAACAAGGTAGCGGCTGGGTCGACTATCAGTGGCCGAAACCCGGTGAAAAGCAATCGAGCACCAAGGTGTCATTTGTCAAGTTGGCAGAGCATAACGGTGAAAAATTTGTTATTGGTTCGGGAGTTTATGACATTTCGCTGGTTGACATTAAGAAGGCGCTCGGACAGTAATTTGTAATTGTACATTCTATAATAATTTGCCGTTAACCGGAGGATAGCTACGTCTGGAGATAATGATTGATGATGAATCTGAGCATCAAAATGAAATTGGTATTGCTCTGTGGCTTGGGGCTCTCTCTGGTTGCCGCAGTTCTGCTTGTCGGTTCCTATTTCAATCGGCAGATTGATATGGCCCAGCGCGAAAAAGTTGATATTTTTCGCGCAAATGAGCGGGTCCAGCAGGCGAGGATTGCCGAAAAGGCTTATCTTCAGTTTTATAAAGCTGAATTTATTCAGGAACGTTCCAGGCATAGTGACCTTGCAGGCAAGATCTACGATGAGGTTGCGACCTTCCGTGAGCTGGATGTCTCAGCACTGAAGAGTCAGATGCAAGAGTATGACTCTGCGTTTGCCAAATTGGTTGAAATGCACAAGCACAATGAAATCCTTGGGCAGAAAATGGATTTTTCTTTCGCTAAAATTACAGATCTCTTGACTAGTGTTGAGGATGAGATTCAATCGCAACTCTTCGATCTGCAGATGGAAGGGGAGACCCTGCCTGAGGCCGAAAACAACATGTTGTCGTTAACTCGCGATGGTAAAATCATGGTCTTGACAATGAAAAACAGCTATCGCGCCTTTCTGCTGAGTGGAGATAAGGTCCATCTGGTTGAGCTCGAAAAATTTATCAAAGATAAAGGAACCGTTGCCATCTCAGGTCTCAGCCAGTTTTCGGCACAAACAGGCAACAGCGGTTTTGTGAGCGCCGCAATCAGCTTCAAGACCGGAATCAAGGATGGCCAGACACTGTTAGGAAAATCACAGGTTCTCTTTGATAAGGAGCTGGCCGCCGGCGAAAATCTCAATACGATCGGCGAAGCACTGATGACCCAGGCCGAAGAATTGTTAGTCGCTGTAACGGCCATGGGAGAAAAGTCGGTAAGCACGGCAACGACATCGATCATTGTTTTGACTCTGAGCGGCACCCTGCTGTTTCTGGTAATTTCTTTCCTGCTCAACCGCTCGATTACCCGGCCGCTCGGCAAAGCGTTGATTCTGGCCGACACCATCCGTTCTGGTGACCTTTCGCAACGCTTGAACATGCAGAGTACAGATGAAATCGGACGACTCGGCAAGGCTTTGGATCAGATGGCCGATAGTCTGGAGCGTAAGGCCGATTTGGCGCGCCAGATTGCCGATGGCGACCTGACCGCTGAAGTTCAACTTGCCAGTGAACAGGATCAGCTCGGAATTGCCTTGCGGCGGATGGTTGAAAATCTCAACGAACTGATGGGCAATGTCGCCATCGCTGGCGACCAGATTGCTTCGGGATCTAACGAGATCTCCAGTTCAAGTCAGGACCTGTCTCATGGTGCAACCACGCAGGCTGCCTCCATGGAAGAGATCAGCGCCTCGATGGGTGAAATGGCGGCGCAAACAAGACAGAATGCCGAAAATGCCGGTCAGGCTGATTGCTTGTCGACCGAGGCCAAGGGTGCTGCTGAACGTGGCAGCGAACAGATGTCTGTGATGGTTCAGGCGATGGGTGAAATCAATGCTGCCGGTCAAAATATCAGTAAAATCATCAAGGTTATAGATGAGATCGCATTCCAGACCAATCTGCTGGCGCTTAATGCTGCAGTCGAGGCGGCACGTGCCGGGCAGCATGGTAAAGGGTTCGCTGTAGTTGCTGAAGAGGTGCGCAATCTGGCAGCGCGAAGCGCCAAGGCCGCTCAGGAGACCTCTGAGTTGATCGAAGGGTCGGTGGCGAAAACGGCCAAGGGGACCCAGGTTGCGAATCGCACTGCAGAGGTTCTCGACGAGATCGTCGGCGGGATTACCAAGGTGTCGGATCTAGTCAAGGAAATTTCTGTTGCCAGCAATGAACAGGCGCAGGGCATTGCTGAAGTCACTGGCGGTCTTGATCAGATCGATCAGGTCACCCAGCAGAACACTGCTGCCGCCGAAGAGAGTGCTGCCGCTGCCGAAACTCTTAGTAGTCAGGCCATGCATTTGCAGCAGATACTGTCGCAGTTCAAGCTTAAGGGTACCAGCCCGCAACTGACACCTGTTTTAGATTGCCAACCGGCAGCTCAGTCCTTTGAGGCGCCTCAGGTCGGATGGAGCAATATTCAGCCAAGCATCGATCTCAACGAGCCCGCCTGAATATATTAGTATCAAGGACATCAATAGGTTGCCAGGGGCAGAGTAGTTTTTCTGCCCCTGGCCTTTTTTGTGTTATGTTCCAGCATGCCTGTCCCAACGCTGGAGCCACTTGATGTTGAGTGAAATTTACGAAAAATCCTTTCCGATCCGTTATTTTGAACTTGACCATAGCGCCGAACTACGTTTCGGGACCCTGCTTGATTTTTTGCAGGATAGTGCCGGCGAAGATGCAGTAAGGCGAGGCTTTGGTGTTGAACAACTGCAGTCGCGTGGACTGACCTGGATGCTCAGTCGCTATCGTATTCAACTTAATTCCATTGTGGGCTTGGATGATCTGGTCAGTATTCGCACCTGGCCATCTGTGCATAAGGGACTTTCGGCATGCCGTGAGTTTGAAATTTTTTGTAATGGGGTCCTTATCGGTGCTGCAAGTTCGGCGTGGATGCTGGTCGATCTAGAAACTCGGCGGCCTGTGCGCCCCAAGGAAAAGCTCGGCGAGGTTTTTTTGATCAATGAGCAGGTTTTTTCCGAACCTCTGGGTGCAATAAAAATTTGTAGTGAATTTGATTCTAATTTAGGGTTTAGAGTGCGACGTGCTGATCTCGACCTCAACTGTCATGTCAACAATCGCGTATTTTTCGATTGGGCTGTCGAGTCGCTTGACGCTGTAATAATAGAAAATCGGCGTTTGAAACAGGTCGATATCAACTATCTGGCCGAAGCATTGGCGGGGGAGGAAATCTCCGCTTCCTGCTCGCGTCAGACCACCGCTGAGGGTTTGCTCTGCTCTCATCTGATAACTCGGCCATCAGATTATAAAGAATTAGCAAAGCTCCAGACTCTTTGGGTGGCCCGTTGATAGAATTATCCGTCCGCAAAGTGGCGTTTTCATAGTGCCAGAAAACAGGATTTTTGTAGATCGGTTATCCTGAACCTGTGGGGGAGGTGAAAGGAGTCGGTCATGAATAAAGCAAGGTTCGAGTATCTTTGTCATGAACATGAAGTCGGTCGAGACACTCTGGTTGCACATCCTACCAGCCATGAGGATGGAGTGATTGTCAGCTGTATTAAGCTGACCGACACCATGATCGTCCGAACGACCGATGGCTACAGTCGCAGTTGGGATTTTCATGATTGTGAGGATCTGACCCATCACTAGGAGCTTGTCGGACTTAACGGGCCGAAGTGAAAATTCGGAGGTTTGAGAACTGGTTTTGACTCGTTTGCAGGCTCATAGCCATAGCTATGGGCCAAAAAGGAGTTGAAATCAGGGCCAAACAAACGGATTTGCAGCCGGTTCATGGAAAGTCCGACAGGTTCCTAAAGCTGTGAGCGGGGCAGGTGCGTTTGCGCTTGCCCCTGAATATTCTGGTCATATCTGTTCTGCTTGGTCTTTAGCCTTCCGTTGAAAAATGCTATTCTTCTCTCTGCAGTTTGACGCTCGAAGATCCAGTCTATTGAGATAACTCTTAACGGAAAAAGACCACTATGACATCACCTCACCTCCAGGCTCCCGAAACTATCTATCTGACAGACTATAAATCGCCGGCCTATCTGGTTGAAAGTGTCGATTTGCTGTTTCAACTGACAGCATCTGCTACCCGTGTCAGCTCACAGATACATCTGTACCGTAACCCAGACCGGTCAAACGGAGAACCTCTCTTCCTTGCGGGTGAACAGCTTAAATTGCTGTCGCTTAAACTTGACGGTATTCTGCTCGACTCTACGAGATACCAGATCTCCGATGAAGGCTTAACAATCACTGAAGTTCCACCCTCTTTTCTCCTCGAAGTTGAAACCGAGATTGATCCGGCGAGCAATACTGCGCTGGAGGGCCTCTATCTGTCGAGTGGCAATTTTTGCACTCAATGTGAAGCTCAGGGGTTCCGCAAAATCACTTATTATCCGGATCGCCCGGATGTCATGGCAAAATTCCGGGTTCGGATCGAAGCAGACCGCAACGACTACCCGGTGTTGCTGAGTAACGGTAATCTGATCGAAGCGGGTGATTTGGCCGCTGATCAGCATTTCGTGCAATGGGAGGATCCATTCCCAAAGCCGAGTTATCTGTTCGCATTGGTTGCAGGGGACCTGACCTGTATCGAGGATCGTTTTACCACCCGTTCCGGGCGCGAGATCTTGCTGCAGATATATGTTGAGCATCGCAATCGCGATCTCTGTGACCATGCCATGCTCTCATTGAAGAAATCGATGGAATGGGATGAAAAGGTCTATGGCCTGGAGTACGATCTCGATCGCTACATGATCGTCGCTGTCGATGATTTCAATATGGGCGCGATGGAGAATAAGGGCTTGAACGTCTTCAACTCCAAGTATGTCCTGGCCCTGCCCGAGGTCGCGACCGATAATGATTTTCTTGGGGTCGAAGCGGTCATTGGCCATGAATATTTTCATAACTACACCGGGAATCGTGTGACCTGCCGTGACTGGTTTCAACTCAGTCTAAAAGAGGGGTTGACTGTCTTCCGTGATCAGGAATTTTCGGCCGATCTTAACTCCGCAGCGGTCAAGCGGATTGACGACGTGCGTATTCTGCGTCAGAGCCAGTTTCCAGAGGATGCCGGTCCTATGGCCCATCCCGTACGGCCGGCTTCTTATGTTGAGATCAACAATTTTTACACAGTAACGGTCTACAATAAGGGCGCTGAGTTGATCCGTATGCAACAGACGCTACTTGGCAAAGAGGCTTTCAATATGGGGGTGCGACACTATCTGCGTAAGCACGACGGGCAGGCAGTGACGACCGATGATTTTGTCGCGGCTCTGGAGGAATGTAGTGGCCAGGATCTCACATTGTTTCGCCGCTGGTATGCCCAGGCCGGAACACCGCGACTGTCGATTGATACCCGCTATGATGCCGTTAAAAAGGAGTATCGCCTGCTCTGTCGACAAAGTTGCCCTGCGACCCCGGACCAGACTGACAAAAAACCGTTCCAGATTCCATTTGCCATCGGGATGCTTGATGCTGATGGGACCGACATGTCCCTGAATTTAGTCGGGGAAAACGCTGCGGGGATGACAACCCTGGTGCTTGATCTGCGGCAGACCGAGCAGGAGTTTGTTTTTGAGAATGTTGAAACAGAACCGATCCTCTCCCCCTTGCGTGGTTTTTCGGCTCCAATCATCCTTGAATACCCCCAGCCAGATGTTGAACTTGCATTTCGTATGGCCCACGACAGCGATTCTTTCAACCGTTGGGAAGCAGCGCAGCAACTGGCTCAACGAGAATTACTTGCAGCCCTGGATAATCCTGATTCGCAGGTTCTTAGTGAGCTGTTTGTTAATAGCTGGACTCAGGCCCTTGCTGATCAGAAAGCCGATGCTGGTCTGCTGACTCAACTGTTGACTCTGCCCTCAGAGGTTTATCTGGGTGAGCAGATGAATGCGATCGATCCCGGGCGTATTCACCTGGTGCGACAGGCGGCGCGCCGACAGCTGGCGACTGCCAGCAGGGGAGTGTTGATTGAGCGTTTGCGCGCGGGTCGGCAGACTCCGAGCTATGGCCTTGATTCATTGCAGGTTGGAAATCGCAGTCTGAATAACTTCTGTTTAAATTTATTGATGCTGCTGGAAGATGCCGAAGTGGTTGAACTTTGCCTGCAGCAGTATGAATTTGCGACCAACATGACCGATCGCTTGGCGGCACTGACCTGCCTGGCTTCGAGCTCGGTGCCACAACGTCAGATAATTCTGGAAGATTTTTATCTGCGTTGGGAGAAGCAGCCGCTGGTGGTCGATAAGTGGTTTATGCTGCAAGCGATGGCTGACCGACAGACAATCTGTGAGGATGTTGCCTCCTTGCTTAAGCATCCCGCTTTTACTCTGGACAACCCGAATCGGGTGCGTAGTTTGATCAGCGCTTTTGCTGCGGGAAATCCTGGCGGTTTTCATCGCGTTGATGGCACTGGTTATCGTTTTTTGACTGAGCAGATTCTACATCTGAATCAACGTAACCCACAGCTGGCAGCGCGTTTGGCCCTGCCGTTGTCACGTTGGAAGCGGTTTGAAACAACACGCAGTGCGTTGATGCGCGAGCAGCTTGAAGAATTGCAGCAGCAGGAGTTATCTCGTGATCTGTTCGAAATTGTCAGCAAGAGCTTGAAATAGAGAGGGCATATCGTGAAGAAGATCTTTTTCGCCGGTTTCGGGGATATTGCAAGGCGCATCTCGCGGCAATCTGAAATAACCGGGTTACCGATGGCCTTGATCACGCGCAGTGAGGAGAAGTTTGCGCAGCTGACTGCGCAGGGATTTGAGGTAATGCTCGACAGTTTTGATGATCCCGAGAATCTTGGTTACCTGCCACTGTCTGGTCGTACCGTCTTTTATACGGCGCCGCCCCCAGGTGGTGGTTTCAGCGACACGCGGGTTGGAGTGTTCTGTGCTCAAATCAGTGCGGACAATCTGCCGGATAAGGTCATTTACATCAGTACCAGTGGTGTTTATGGTGATTGTGGAGGTGGCCTTGTCGATGAAACCGTGCCGCTCAACCCGCAGACGGCGCGCGCAAAAAGGCGGGCCGATGCTGAAATGCAGCTGCAGCAGATGTCGCAAACTTTTGGAGTGCCGCTGGTGATTCTGCGTGTCACCGGTATTTACGGTCCGACCCGTCTTCCCTTGCAGCGTCTGCAACAGAATCATCCGGTCCTGAAACCCGAGGAATCAAATATCACCAACCGGATTCATGCCGAGGATCTGGCGCGAATTTGCGTGGCAGCGGCCCTCAGAGGGGAGGGTGGCGATATTTTCAATGTCAGTGATGGCGAGCATGGGACCATGACCGACTATTTTAACACTGTGGCAGATCATTTTGGTCTGCCGCGCCCGGAGCAGATTGGTCGATCAGAGGCGACTCAGGTGATGAATCCCCTAATGCTCAGCTACATTAATGAGTCACGGCGTATGGATAACCGTTTGATGCTGAAAAAGCTCAACATTGAACTCCTCTACCCGGATCTGGAGGCTGGTTTGGTGGCCTGCCAAAAGGAGATGGGAGAATGAGCCCTGTCGCAGCGGTCTTACAGCCAGTCGCCAGTTTCAGTCGTGGCTTCGCTTATGTGTTTCGTGCACCACATTTTTTATTAAAACATCCTCGACTTTTACGTTTTGTCGCCATTCCTTTTTCGATCAATCTGGTGGTTTTTTCACTGGCTGTTTATTTTGGTCTTGACCTGTTTACTCTCCTGCTTGATCAGTATCTGCCGCAGGGTGATGCCTGGTACTTGGCCGTACTCTATTACCTGGCCTGGGTTGTCGCCGGGTTGTTGACCACTGTTGTGGTTTTTTTCGGTTTTACTGTCGTCGGAAACTTACTAGCTTCACCCTTTAACGAACTGTTATCCGAACGAATTGAACTTTTAGTTAAAGGGGTCGGTGATGCAGGTCCTTTTACGTTGACCGGTTTTGTCGCGGAGTCTGGTCGGGCGATGCTGATTGAGCTTAAAAAACAGCTTTTTTTTATTGTCGGCATGTTCCTGCTCCTGCTCCTGAACCTGATGCCCGGATTTGGGCCGTTGGTGTATGCCGTGCTGGCACCGCTGTTTACACTGTTTTTTCTGGTGATTGAATATCTCAGTTTTGTGCTGATGCGTAAGCAGGTCAGTTTCAGGCAACAACGTCAGTATGTTTTTAGTCGCCCTCTTTTGATGGCTGGCTTCGGCTGCGCCGTCTTTTGTTTGCTGGCAATTCCGTTATTACAGTTTTTCTGTATTCCGTTGGCGGTCAGTGGTGCGACTCTGCTCTGGTGTGATTTCCCTCACCTGGAAAAGGACTGAAAATAAGATGCGATTCCTGCTGTTGGTGGTTCTCTTTCTGTTGCCATGTGTCGATTTGCACGCATACCAGCGGGGTGCCTGGCAGAAGAATGAAGCGGCGATTGAATTGTTCAATCAACAGCAGTTTGGACAGGCATTAAAGTTGTTGCTTGAAGCAGATCGTGAACTGCCGAGCAATCTGGTTATCCGTAAGAATATCGCAGCAGGCTATCTCGGCGCGGGACAACAGCAGATCAAAGCAGGCGATTACGGAACTGCTGCTGAATTTTTACAAAATGGGAAAGTATACAACGATCAGGATTCACGCCTTTGGCTGCTCCGTGGTATCGCACTCATGAGAAGTGGCGTCTTTGCCGAAGCTGAAAATGAGTTTAACGAAGCTTGGGCGATGAGCGGGGACGAACCGCAGGTGTTGCAGCATCTTGGACGCTTGTATTACGAGTCCGACCGAATGTTTGAAGCAGTAGACCTCTGGCAGAGGGCACTTTCCCTTGATCCTGAAAATAAAACCCTGGCCGTTCAACTCGAAAAAGCTCAACGTGAACAGAAGGTGGAGAAGGATCTTGATCGCAACTACAGCGGCCACTTTATTCTCAGTTATGCCGAAAACAGGAAGGCAGACATCGGCGGCGAAACCTTAGATACCCTGGAAGAAGCCTACACTTGGGCCGGGGCGAAGTTGGGCCACTATCCTGAACGTCAAACCCCGGTGATCCTCTATACTCATCGTCAATTCAGGGGACTGACCGGTTCGCCGGAATGGGTTGCCGGACTTTATGATGGGAAAATTCGCCTGTCGATCGGTGGTCTGACTCATGTCGGTAACAGTGTGAAGGCGTTGTTAGCGCATGAGTTTATGCATGTGATGGTTCGCGAGATGGCGGGTAATCATGTCCCTTTCTGGTTAAATGAAGGTTTGGCCGAATTATCTGCCCGAGAACAAGACAACCCCTCGCTTGTGCACCTTGAGGCCGCTCTGGCTGATGGAAAGCTGTTCGCTTTTAAAGAGCTTGAAGGTGCGTTCCGCACGTTGGATCCAAAACAGATTAAATTGGCCTATGAGCAAAGTTATTCTTTTGTCCGTTATCTGATCGAACGTTTTGGTTGGTACCAGATGGCAGAGCTGTTGCCTCTTTTTAAAAGTGGTTTAACCACCTCGGATGCAATAAGTCGTGTTTACGGAGACTATGGGGCTAATTTTGTCTCCCTGGAACAAGATTGGCGGCGGCAACTCTAGCTTCTGGTTTGTTCCCCCTTGTTCCGTACTGTCATGCGGGATTTCTCCTTGCTCGATCCTGTCCCATAGCTTAAACTCCTGCGCACTAACGACCAATATATTCTGATTTATTTATAAGGAGGCTATTTTGACAAATGAACCCGGTTCAACTCCCTTTCAGGTCGACCTTCGTCGGCACCTGCGCGAACGTGAAGAGGACCGTGACCTTACACGGGTAATTTACGAGCTTGCTACGGCCAGTCGCTATATCATTAATTCGATACGGACTGGTGAGCTTGGGGTGGCCGGAACCTCGAACCTCTATGGCGAAACTCAGCTTAAGCTCGATGTTCTGGCCGATCGAATTATCCGCAAACGGATGATGCATACCGGGGTGATTGCCAGCATTGCTTCAGAAGAGGATGATAAAGTTCAGGTGGTTGATCCGAATGCAAAATATTCGATCGCCTATGATCCGCTGGATGGTTCCTCTTTGGTCGACGTTAATCTGGCAGTCGGTACAATTGTCGGTATTTATAAGGGGGCCGATGTCCTCAGCCCGGGACGTGAGTTGGTTGCAGCACTCTATGTGCTTTACGGACCGCGGTGCACTCTGGTTTACACGACCGGCCACGGTACCCATGAGTTTGCCATGAACGCGCTGATGGAATACACCCTGGTTCAGGAAGATATCCAGGTTGCCGAAACCGGAAATATCTATTCTCCCGGTGGCTTGCGCAATAAATACACGCCAGCCGTTGAAGCCTTTGTCAGCCACCTGGAGGACAGGGGGAGCAAGCTGCGTTACAGCGGGGGGTTCGTCCCCGATATAAACCAGGTGCTGATCAAGGGACATGGGGTTTTTCTCTATCCTTACCTTAAGGATCTTCCTCGCGGGAAGCTGCGCCTGCTCTATGAATTGAACCCGATGGCGTTTCTGGTTGAACAGGCCGGTGGTGCCGCATCCAACGGCCGTCAACGGATTCTCGATATCGTACCGGAAGGGATAGATCATCAAGAACCGGTTTTTATCGGCAGTAAGGCCGATGTCGCTAAGGTTGAGGAACTGATCCGGACACTTGAGTCCTGAAATGGACTTTTGAGGAGTTTTCTGTGAGACGTTTTCTGCTTGCCTTACTGTTCCTGCTTCTGCCTGCATTCGCACAGGCTCAGGTCACTCAGCGCGATTGGGCCCTGCAGCTGATCGATAGTCTCGGTTGGTCTTTCGGTTTGCCGGAGAAACCGACCAATGCGGATTATGTACAGATGCTCAGCGGTAGCAGAGTTTATCGTATCGAAGCAGAAGAGACCTATCAGCGAGCCGACCGTGTTGCGGTCATGAAGTTTGACACCTTTGGCCCATTCAGTGGTGAAGGCTGGCTCAATGGGACCAAGGACCGCACTCAAGCACATCTGAAGTTCAATCTTCCTCATACGGGGCGTTACCGAGTTAGCGCGCGGGTACGCCTGCCAGAACATCACTTGATTTTTGGCGAGCGTGATTTCATGATGAGTGGCGGAGACCAGTTTACTGATATCATCGTTGGGGATGTAGATCTGCAAGCGGGGCCACAGCAGGCCATCCTGCAGCTTCAACCGAATGGCAGTATCGACTATTTTGAGCTTGTCGCTGATCCCTTTGTCCCAATTGAGCCAGAAGGGGGCTGGCGATTTGATGAGGAATTAACTGCCGAGGTTGCGGCGCGCACGACAATACAGGCTCTCAACCTGCAAGGGAGCCTGCCACCAGGTCGCCAGGTCATCAAGTTTGAGGCAGAAAATCTACCCCAACCTGCAGGAAGTCGAATTTATCAAGACAGAAACAAGGGGGAAGTGAGTGGCAGCCGTTACGTTCAGGTTGGTGCCGCTCCGGTTAAGCTTGACTTTTACTCCGCCAGTATCAGTGACGGGGTTGTTGATGTGGCGCTCCGTGCTGCCAGCACCAGACCTGTTAATGTGAAACTCTCTGGAGTCTTGGACACATGGCAGAAGTTTGGACCGCGCTTTGAGGATCGTCATCTGGGGACCTTTTTTATTAAAGAAGGTGAGATGATCGTCGAGGTTCAGTTGCCGGCTGGTGCTGCTATTGATCATCTCGTGATGCGCTCAAGACGAGGGAGCCGTGCAGATATTCTGCGTCTGGTCGGCCTTGCCGATACAGAGACCATCTCAGCGCGGGATTTAAATAACCTTTCGGCTTTAATTTATCGGCTTAAGGACCTGCGTTAGGTCGCACGTCTAGGGGGAGGGGGATGGTGAATTCTGTTGCTCTGTGCCTTGGCGGTTACGTCAGTGGGCTGGTCCTTGCCCAATATCTTGCTCTCCCATTATTCCCAGCACTTGTGTGTCTCTGTCTGCTTTTTGTTCTTTTCCTGCTAAACCGTAAGCCTTCTGTTTTTCCTTTTATATTATTTCTCTTCTGCGCGTTAACCGCTCTGTTACGTTATCCTGCCCAACTTTCGCCTTCAGCTACAAGTCAACTAGATGCCCTTCTTGAGAGCGGATCCATGCGAATTGAGGGCCGGGTTTTGGCAACACACCAACGACCGGATGACAGTCTCGTTATTGATCTTGTGTTGTTGGCAGTAGGGTCAAATCACACAGGTCTTCAGGGGGAAGATCGATTGCGACTTTATCTCGGAACGACTGAAGAGATTCCGACTGTCGGCAACCGCGTGGTTTTTAGTAGCCGGATCAGAAGAACGCGAAATTTCGGGATTCCCGGAGAATTCGACTATGCTCGTCACTTGGCCTATCGTCGAATTTGGTATACAGCTTATATGCGGGATTCGCGAGGGTTGGTAATATATTCTGAGCCGCTAGTTGGGTTCAGTGCACAAATAGATCAGATTCGTCAGTCTGGCATGAAAAGGCTAGATGAGGCCCTTGCCAAGAATGATGCGATTCTTCTGAAAGGACTGTTGTTGGGAGAAAAGGCGCCATGCCAGCAGTCTTGCGTCAAACGCTGGCAGCTGGTGGGATTTCTCACCTGTTTGCGATCTCTGGTCTGCACCTGGGGTTGCTGGCTCTATTAATGTATTCAGTATTGAAATTCATTTACAGCCGTTCAACAAGATTATTGTTATGGCAGCCACCTTTCAGGGTTTTGTGGTTATTGATTCTACCGATGCTCTTTTTTTATCTGCTTTTGACCGGTGATGCCCTGGCGACCCGCCGTGCATTCTATGCTCTTCTGATTACGATATCCCTTTGTTTGGTAAGACGGCGTATAGAGTCGTTGAATCTCCTCTATGCGTTGGCATTTCTATTTCTCCTTTTTGAGCCACTTGCGCTTTGGCAACCGTCATTTCTCCTCTCATTTAGCGGTGTTCTTGGGATACTTTTGTGGCAAAAACCTTTGTGCGAATTACTCAAAGACTGTCCGCGCTTATGTCAGTATCCACTGCAGCTGTTCGGTGTCAGCTTGGCTGCATTTATTGCCACTTTGCCAGCAGTTGTATTTATCTTTCACATGTTTGCCCCTGCGGGACTAATTTGCAACCTGGTTGCCATCCCGTTGGTCAGTTTTGGAGCATTGCCGATGGGGTTGACAGGTTTGTTGGTGAGTGCAGTCTCCCCTGCTGCGGGCGAAATACTGTTACGAGCAGCAGCATGGGTGTTGCAGCGGGTTGTTGATTTGGCCGAATTTGTCTCGCAACTGCCCGGATTGTTTTCAAGGTCGCTTTATCTCACTTTGCCGGAAACGTTGGCCGTCTTGCTGACTTGTCTGTCGTTACTTGTTGCCTGGCGACACAGGAGAGCTCTTTTCTTACTGTTCCCGGCAGCCTGTCTGCTCTTATTGGGCCATGGTGTCGGCATGTCTCCAGAGATAATACTTTTCAGCGTCGGGCAAGGAGAGTCGATACTTTTGCGTGCCGCAGGTAAAAATCTGTTGATCGACGGTGGCGGCTTGCGGAGTGACAGTTTTGACGTTGGTGAACGGTTACTGGCACCAGCCCTGGGCAGACTGGGGATTAAATCACTCGATGCGGTTATATTGACGCATGATCACCCTGATCATAGTGGAGGTTTGGGTTATATAATTGAACATTTTGATGTTGGTGAATTCTGGAGTACGTCGGACCTTGTTGATCTGTCTTCAGAGTTGGGCCATCTTCTTTTGGAAAATGATGTGGTCATCCAGAAATATGACAAGGTTGGGTGGAGAAAGTTCAGTCCGGGCGGGTTGCAATCTGTTTTTCTATTTACTGCATCGATTGAATCATCCGCTAAGAATGACCGCTCGCTCTGTCTATATTATCCGACTGAAGCTGGGGGTATTTTATTGACCGGAGATTTGGAAGATCGAGGTGTAAAGTTTCTTCTGGAAAAACCTCTGCCCGGCGCTGTTAGTCTGCTCAAGGCCCCTCATCATGGCAGTCGCAGCTCGCATCCGAAGAGAATGCTAGGGCAACTTAGACCAGAAGTTGTCATAGTCTCCGCAGGGTATGAAAACTCCTATCACTTCCCTGCACAGGAACTGCTCGAGCAAGCCCAGCATCTCGGGATCAAGGTTTGGAGAACAGACCTGGACGGGACTGTTCGTCTCCGTGTCGCTGGTCGCAACTGGCAGGTTGATCAATGGAAGAAAGGGCTTTTCCGTTGACAGTTTTGCCTGATCCTGATAGAAATTCTCCAGATAATACGGGAGTTTTATTCCATGGATCAGGCCACGATACTTGTTGTTGATGATGAGCTCTTCTTTCGTCAGCTTTACCGCGATCTGCTCAGTGAGAGCGGGCATAAGGTTGAAGTTTACGATAATGGTGAAGATGCTATCTTACGCATGGGTGCTGGTGATGTTGATCTTGTCCTGACCGATATGGTTATGCCGGGGCGTTGTGGCCTTGAGGTCCTACGCGCTGCCCGTGTTCTGGTTGATCCTCCTGAAGTCATTCTGGTCACTGGCCACGCTAGTCTTGAATCTGCAATTCATGCTCTTAAGAACGGTGCACGTGATTATCTTGTGAAACCGTTTAATCCAGAAGAACTTAAACATTTAGTTAAATCCTGCCTAGATCAACGCCGTTTGCTAAATGAAAATGTTCAGTTACGCCAACAAATCCATTTGTTTCAAACCGGGCAATCCCTCTCATCTTTAATAGAACTTGATCGCTTACTGCCTCGCGCCGTAGAAGTATTCCAACGTGAATTTGGCGGTGGTTTTGGCATTAGCTTTCTTCTGGATGCTGAGGATAACCTCGTTTTTCAGGGTGCGGCAGGAATTGAACGGGATACGGTCGAGCTTATGCTGCCTCTGATTGCACCTTTTCTGAAAGAGGGGACAGGTCTTAAATGTCTGTCTGCTGAAGAAGTGGAATCGTTTTCAATTATCAGAAAATGTGATTCTCTCTGCGTTCTGTCACTCTACAATGACGGCGAACTCAAAGGTGGCCTGGTTTTCGGTGACGGACCTCTGGCGATGATGGACCAGACCATGTCGCAAGAGAATTTACATTACCTGTCTGAACAGGTGGCCCTCGGTTTTGAAAATTCTAGTCGTTATCAGGACGCTCAAGATTTGATGTATACCGATGATTTGACTGGCCTTTATAATTACCGATACATGCAAATTGCGTTGAGTCAGGAATCACGGCGCTCGCAACGTTATGGACTCAAATTTTCACTGATCTTTATCGATCTCGATCGCTTTAAGGGGATCAACGATCGACATGGCCATCTGGCCGGGAGTGCTGCCCTGCAAGAGGTCGCAGGTTTATTGCGTGGATGTGTGCGTGAGGTCGACACTCTCTTCAGATTTGGTGGTGATGAATTTGCAGCCATGCTGGTTGAGACTGATTCTGTCGCGGCGCGTGTTGTTGCTGAACGGATCAGAAAAAGTATTGCTGATCATCAGTTCTTACAGGATCGTGAGCAATCCTGCCATCTTACAGCTACCGCCGGTTATTCTACGTTCCCTTCAGATGCTCTTGATTGTACTGAATTACTCGATCTCGCTGATCGTGCCATGTACGATGGCAAACGAGTTCGTAATGTGATTCGTGGCGTGCAGGAGCTTGGGCACGAATGAAATCGCTGGTGCAGTTTTGTGTTCTGATCCTGTTTTTCGGATATGTACTCCCTTGTGCGGCAGCCCCTTCGCTGATTGACCATTACCGTAAAGCTCTGGATACCGATCCCCAGAATCAGATGTTGCGCTATCATTTGGGTATTGCCTTGCTGAACCAGGGCGAAACCCTTCTTGCAGTAAAGGCCTTCCGAGAGGCCTATCCGCACAGGGCAAGTGATCCAGAAATTAACTTCAATCTTGCCATTGCTTATACACGCTTAAAGGATCTGGATAGTGCCCTTCTCTATCTAGACCAGGCTTTGGCCTCTGGCGCAGGTGGGCAGCCTGAAATTTATCCTTTAGGCACCGCTTATCACAATTTGGTGGTGCTTTATGAACAGTTTGGCCAGCTTGATGCGGCGGTCTTTCTGCTACAACGCCTTTTCTCTGAAAACCCTGAACATTTCGATTATTTGCGCATGCTTGGCGATTATCATTTACGACTTGGGCAGGTCGATGCCGCGATGCTTTTATGTGATGATTACCTCAAAGAGGTGCCTGAAGATAATGAGGCCCGAGAGTACGTTTATGCAGCGATTTTCAATCGCGCTCTTATCGCTTATGAGAAGCATGAATTTGAAAGAGCGCGACAGGATTTTTCCAGCGCGCTGCGTTTTGTTAAGAATAGTTTAACGCCTTTGTATTATTTGACTCTGCTGGACTATCAACAGGAAAAATACCAACAGGTTGTTGAGCGTTTACCGCCGATCTATAGTGGCTTGAATGATGAATTGAAAAACACTGCTCGTTCGATTCTCTACAATACGGCTCTCTCCCTCAAACAGCAGAAAAATTTCACTCTGGCTCAACAGGCTTTGAAACCCTTAACTTCGAGTGCTAATCCTCGAACTAAAGATCTTGCATTGTTGGCTGGGATACAGCTGCAAACAGGAGCCTATGCTCTTGCACGTCAGAATTATGTTTTGACATTGCAAAACGATCCGGGGAATGGGTCTGCTGCTCTGGGGATTCAGGCTGCAGAAAAAGGAGCCTTTGATGAAAATATACAGGCCGCTGGTGCCGCATTTACGGTTGAAGATCTATCTGCTGTTCGTAAATATCTGCTCCAAGCTGCCGAAATTTATCCCAAGGACAATCGGCTTAGGATCTATCAGGCCCGTTTAGTACGAGTATCAAAGGGCCGCTGGTTAACTTTGCAAGAGCGAGCGGAGATCCTTGAAGGCAAACAACAATATGCTGAGGCTCTTGCTATTTTGCGTCAGGGGTTAACTCTTGCTCCGGAAGAGCCACAGCTGTTGCACCACGAAAAACGTCTGGTGGCCCTCCTTTCTAACCGGATTGATGAGCTGTTTCGTCAGGGTCGTGATTATTACTCACGAAATGATTTACATCTTGCTCGTGTGAGTTTTGACCAGCTTGATTTGTTAAGTCCTGATCATCTGGACGGCAAGAAATTTCTGAACAAGATAGGTCGTGAGTTGCAGCAGGAAGCACAACGTGCCGTTGGTGCCGGTGAGGCCTCTTTGGCTCATGATGACTTGATTACCGCCAAGTGGCACTTTGTGCGGGCTTTAACTGCCTGGCCTGAAGAGCTCGTAGCGAAAGAGGGCTTGGTGCAGGTAGAGAGAATGCTTACGGCACGAGCTGCAGAGACACTGGTGCGAGCACGGCGTGCCCGAGGGAATAGGCATTTGAAGGTCGCTATCGAATTGTTGGAAGAAGGATTCCAAAAGTGGCCATCGGCGACCATTGTTTCTGAACTTGCCCAAATTCGGAGTGAGATGAAGCAGCGCCAAAATGACATTGCTCAACTCGTTCGAACAGCTATTCAGCAACAGCAATTTAATAAGGCAGCACAGTTGTTGGCTCAGGCTGATCGTCTGGATTCCGGTTTGATTGTTTTTGTGGAGTTAAAAGCCGACCTTAAACAAGCTCGCGAACTTGAAGTTGAGCATAGCCTTGCGCTTGCCCGTCAAGACGTTGCTGCCGGGATCTTCGATTCAGGCCTAAAGGCTTACCGTCGAGTTATCGAGATTGACCCCGGCAATACGGAAGCTCTTGCCGGACTAAAACGTGGACAGTCCGAACTGAATACAACAATCTCACGTTTTTTGACTGAAGGATCAATCGCTCATAAAGATGGAAGATTTGAGCAAGCTCGACAGGCTTATCGATCAGTTCTAAGCCTTGATCCATATCAGCCAGAAGCCCTCAATGCACTACGCCAGGTCGAACGTGTAGGTCGTTCCGGATTGACAAGTGCCGATAGCAATCGTATCTACCTGGAGGGGATCTCATATTATACAGAGGGTGATTATAAGCAGGCCATTGCTGCTTGGCGCCAGGTGCTTGATTTAGATCCTGCCCATGAAAAGGCAAAGATGAACATTGACAAGGCAGAGCGTAAACTCAGTCAGATACGGGAGCGACAGGGTGGCTGATGCGGTAGGGTTTATCTCCAGTTTACGCTTTAAATTTACCGTGCTGATGACATTGGTTATCGGCTTTTTTATCCTTGGTGGCATCGTCCTCACTGAACAGAACATGCGGCGATCACTAGTGCGAGAGAGTGTTGAAAAAGGCGTTGGTGTTGCCCGAGGTGTTGCCTTTAATGTTGAAGATCCGTTGTTGACCGGCGATGACCTCACCCTGTTTTCTGCTGTTAAAACAGCTGGACGCTCTCAGGGCGTCCTGTATGTCTTGATTGTTGATGATCAGAATTTAGTCAAAGCGGCTAGCGATTTCGACAAGGTTGGAACCTATTGGCGCTGGCCTGAGGATGCGTCATCAGTGACAAAAGGTGAAGGTTATTTGCTGCGACGGAATTCTGAGGGCAGTCTGTTTGATGTAGAAGTGCCGATCTTGTTAGTCGGGGATAATCCATTGCAGCTTGGCTCCATCCATCTCGGTCTTTCACAGTCCCAGGTGAATCAGGCGATTGTGCAAATGCGACACCAATTAGGCTTGTTTTCGATTTTAGGGATGTTGTTTGCAAATGTCGTAGCCTATCTCCTTGTTTCCTACTTTGTTCGTCCGGTTGATGCGCTTGTCAGAGGTGTCAGGGCGATTGGTGAGGGGAAATTTGATCAACAGATTCGACTACAGCGCAAGGATGAACTTGGCGTTTTGACTAGTGCGTTTAATGATATGGCGAGCAAACTGCGTGAAAAAGAATATATTGAGAAAACTTTTGAACGGTATGTCAGTAAGCCATTGGCGCGTGAAATACTGAGTCATCGCCATGAACTGAAACTGGGAGGTGAAGAGAAGGTGGTCACAATCCTCTTTTCGGATATTCGTGGTTTTACAGCTCTGGCGGAAGGCCTGTCACCTACAGACGTCGTGGAATTGCTGAACGAGTATTTCTCTATGATGGTGAAAGTTGTCGGTCATTTTGAAGGAATGGTCGATAAATTTATGGGGGATGCAGTCCTGGCCCTTTTTGGGGCTCCGATGCCAGTTGGTGACGAAGCACTCCGCGCCGTCTGCTGTGCATTGGCGATGCAGGAGGCGATTAAACAGTTTAATCAATCCGGAGCAAAGATTGGTAGGGACCCTATTGCTGCTGGCATCGGTATCAATACCGGCCCGGTCGTCGCTGGGAATGTCGGCTCTGCTTTGCGTATGGAATACACAGTCATCGGTGACAGTGTGAATGTCGCGTCACGACTGCAGTCATTGGCCAAGGCTGATGAAATTCTTATTTCTGAAGAGACTTTCAACCAGGTCCAAGAGTTGGTACTGGTGACGGCTTGTGACTCGATTCAGTTGAAAGGTAGGACGACATCCTGTAAGGTCTATCGGCTTGACGGCCTGCAACAGGCCGGAGCGGAGATAGCGCGCTCTTTGGTGCACATGGATGACGATGAAGAGGCTATGGTAACTCCGGATATTTCAGCATAGGTTTGATTGAGAGGATAAAAGCATTGGCTATTAGTGCAATAAAAGGGATGAATGATATTTTGCCAGGGGATGTTGAAACCTGGCAGTTCCTTGAGCAGAAGGTTCGAGAGGTTTTCGGGACCTATGGATTTAACGAAATACGAACCCCCGTAGCAGAAAAAACCGAACTCTTCTGTCGTTCGATTGGTGAGACTACCGATATTGTCGAGAAGGAGATGTATACCTTTCTCGACAAGAGCGAGAAGAACAGTTTGACGCTACGCCCGGAAGGGACAGCGCCGGTCATGCGGTCGTTTATTCAGAACAGGTTGCATGCTCTTGATCCGGTCAATAAACTCTACTACATGGGGCCGATGTTTCGTTACGAGCGCCCGCAAAAGGGTCGTTATCGTCAATTCCATCAGATCGGCGCTGAAGTAATCGGGGTGGAAAACCCAATGATCGATGCTCAGCTGCTGGCGATGCTGCACCACTACTTCTGTGAAATAGGAATTGAGGCTGTGCAGCTGCAGATCAACTCTCTCGGCTGCCCAGCTTGTCGACCGGCTTATCGTCAGGTCTTGATTAGTTATCTTGAATCACGGCTAGATAATCTGTGTGGTGATTGCCAGCGTCGCTATCAAACCAATCCGCTACGGGTCCTTGATTGCAAAGTTTCAAGCTGTAAGGAGTCAACAACAGATGCGCCGTCGGTACTTGATCATCTGTGCGGCGAATGTGAAGAACATTTTGACGCCGTAAAGAGACATCTCTGCACATTGGACATCCCTTTTGTGGTCAATGCTCGTATGGTCAGAGGGCTTGATTACTATGTGCGGACGACCTTTGAGCTGGTAACGGATCAACTCGGATCTCAGAATGCGGTTGCGGCTGGTGGGCGGTACGATGGATTGGTTGAAAGTCTGGATGGTCCTGCTTTGCCGGGGATAGGTTTTGCTATAGGTGTCGAACGGCTCGTGTTGATGAAGGGTGAAGCGAAGGTTCCAGCTCGGCGACCTGACCTCTTTATTGCTACGATGGGTCAAGAGGCCGCAGACAAAGCTTTTGTTTTGATGTCGCAGTTGCAGCGCACGGGGATCAGGGCTGAAATGGATTATCAAGGGAAGAGTCTTAAGGCGCAAATGCGCCGCGCCAATAAGTTGGCCGCGCGTTATTCCCTTGTTTTGGGTGAGCAGGAGCTACAAAGTGGAGAGGCGGATCTGAAGGATATGGATCAGAGCACCCAGCAGAAGATTGTGCTCAGCGAGCTCGTTGATCTGATGGGAAAATTACGAGCTTCTGCTTGACCTGAAAAGACTGCTATCTTTATAATCCCCGCTTTGATTTTCATTGTAGAAAATCATTCAGTTTAATGCATTTATATAAACGGATTCATGGAGGTCGACCTTGAACGATACATTAGGAAATTGGAAGCGGACTCAACTTTGCGGAACTGTAACAGCAGAACAGATGGGACAGGATGTCTGCGTGATGGGCTGGGTGCACCGACGCCGCGATCATGGAGGTCTTATTTTTATTGATCTGCGTGACCGTGAAGGTGTTTTACAACTTGCACTCGATCCTGATCGTGATCTGGAATCCCATAAAAAAGCCGCGCAGGTGCGCAATGAATTTGTCATTGCCGTCAAGGGCAAAGTCTCGCCGCGCCCGGAGGGAACGGTTAACCCGAAAATGAAGACCGGCGAGGTTGAAATTGAGGTCAGTGAGTTCAAGATTCTCAACCGTTCGGAAACTCCGCCCTTTATGCTTGATGAATACACTGATGTTGCTGAAAATATCCGTTTGAAGTATCGCTATCTCGACCTGCGTCGTACTTTTGTTCAGGATAACCTGAAGCTGAGGCATCGCGTTTCGCGTACAGTTCGTAATTATCTGGATGAGAATGGTTTTATCGATATCGAAACCCCGGTCCTAACCAAGAGTACCCCTGAAGGCGCGCGTGACTATCTGGTGCCGAGCCGGGTAAATAACGGCCAGTTTTTTGCTTTACCACAGTCCCCTCAGCTCTTTAAACAGTTGTTAATGGTTTCCGGTTTCGATCGTTATGCCCAGATTGTTAAATGTTTCCGTGACGAAGATCTGCGTGCCGACCGTCAGCCTGAGTTTACGCAAATCGATTGCGAGATGAGTTTCGTTGATCGTGACGATGTTATGACCATTATGGAGGGGATGATCTCCCGTGTTTTCAAGGAGGGCATAGGAGTTGAGATCCCTGAATCGCTGCCGCGTATCACCTATGCCGAGGCACTCGATAAATATGGTGTAGATAATCCCGACCTGCGTTTTGGCCTTGAATTGGTAGAATTGACTGAGATCGTTAAGGGTTGTGGATTCAAGGTTTTTGCTGAAATCGCTAACAATGGCGGACTGGTTAAGGCGATTAATGTCAAGGGTGCCTCGTCTTTCTCACGTAAAGAGCTTGATGATTTGACTGCATTTGCTGGCATCTACGGCGCGAAGGGGATGGCATGGGTCAAGATCAACGCCGATGGCTGGCAATCGCCGATCGCTAAATTTTTTACTCCTGAAGAGCTCAAGTCGATAGAGCAAGCGATGGGTGCAGAAGAGGGGGATTTGTTACTCTTTATTGCCGATTCGTTCAAAATAGCTAATGAATCCCTCGGCCGATTGCGCCAGCACTTGGGGCAAAAACTTGGTTTGGCAAAGAAGGATGATTACAGTTTTGTTTGGATCACCGATTTTCCGCTCTTCGAATGGTCCGAGGAGGAACAGCGTCATTTTGCAGTTCATCATCCATTTACTGCGCCACTTGACGAGGATGTCCATCTGCTTGCAACTGATCCTGGTAAGGCTCGCGCACAAGCATACGACCTTGTGTTGAATGGTTCTGAAATTGGTGGTGGCTCAATTCGTATTCATGACCAATCAATTCAGAAGGCAATGTTCGGCCTTCTGGGGATTGATGAAGAGGAAGCACGTGAGAAGTTTGGCTTTTTACTCGATGCTCTCAGCTTTGGTGCGCCGCCACATGGTGGAATCGCCTTTGGGCTTGATCGCCTGGTGATGATTCTTGCTGGCACCGATTCGATTCGTGATGTTATCGCCTTTCCAAAGACCCAGAAAGCAACTTGTCTACTCTCCGAGGCTCCTGGAGGAGTGAGTGAGAAACAGTTGCAAGAGTTGGGGATTCGTCTGCGTAAGCCGGTTCAGTAGCAATACACTGAACTTATCTGATAAAGGATTTGATGTTTTCTAAAAAGGTTCTTCTGATATGTGGGTTTTTGCTTGTGACTGGCTGTGCCGGTCGGCCACAGGTCGAACTTGAGATTGTACGTAACGAAGTCGCCAAGGCCTATGTGCGTGGGGCCAAGGTTTTAGCCCCAACCGACTATGACGCTGCTTCAGCCGCACTGCACGATGCAGAAAATCTTGTCTATCGAAAAAGGTTTGGTGAAGCGCGTGAGGTTTTGAACCGCGCTCTTCTGCATGCGGCGAAGGCTACGGCTGTTGCTGAGGAAAGAGCAGTAGAGCTTGAAAAACAATATCAGGCTGACATTAAGCCTAAAGTTATTATTGTCAAAAAGAGAGTGAAGCCGCCGATCAAGAAAAAAGTAGCAGTTCCTAAACCACAACCTGAGCCAGTGACGCCTGAAATTGATTTTCTGAATCTAGTTACTGTTTCGGTTGGGGAGACACTGTTTAGCCTTTCCAGCCGAAGAGACATTTATGGCGAGCCTTATCTTTGGCCGTTAATTTATAAGGCCAATCGGGATCAGATTAAGGATCCTCAGCAAATATATGAAGGACAGGTCTTGACCGTCCCGCGAGATAAGAGTGATCAGGAACTGAACGCTGCTCGAAAAGAGGCTAGGGAGTCTGATTTGTTTCCTCGTTAAGATCGTAAATACCATTGAAATGGATACGAGCCGGTCTGGACAGTTCACCTCAATGAATTGCCCAGGCCGTTTTTTGTTGATAGTTGGGAGTTGTTCCAGGAAGTGTCATCAAACCCGGGCGCATTCTTTCACTGCGACAGATGAAAATTTTAGCACTGAAAGTCTTGTAGCTACAGGGATTGAATCGCCTTTTGACGGTCTTGTTTTCACTTGACAGTCAAACATGTTTTGCATACTGTATACAACGTTCTCGGGCGACCTGATTGTTGATTGCTGATGTAAGGCATTGAAAATTAAATGGAAAATTGGCGACCTGTTTATTTCGCCTCTGGCATTAATGGGATTAAAACTTCAAGGAGAGAGAAGAATGGCAAAGATTATCTGGTCCGAAATTGATGAAGCACCGGCATTGGCTACCTATGCTTTTCTGCCGATCGTTCAGGCATTTTGTAAAGGCACTGGCGTTGACG
>JAJRQB010000060.1 GCA_024280485.1 Deltaproteobacteria bacterium | reverse complement strand
CATCACGCTAGTAAAAACTATGGACTTTAGTCCAAGTCTTTCAGATGCTACTCATATTTCGTCATTCCCGCGAAGGCGGGAATCCAGTGGTTTTATGAGGCGTGGATCCCCGCTTTCGCGAGGATGACGATCTTTGACCTTGATTTTAAGGGACTTTCAGTCCCGATTCAAACCCATGCACTTTCAGTGCATGGGTGTTTATTTGAGATCTCATTGGGGTAGGCCCACCGGATGTTTTAACCTATGATGGCTTGATTGTGATAAAAGACAGAAATCTTCCTGCAAGCGCCTTGGTTGTTTCATGCCTGAACTGATCGCTGACATTGCTGTGTTTGCCCCTTTGCGGCAGCTGTTTTCCTACCGGGTTGCCGAATCCCTTTGTGATTCGATCAGACCGGGGCAGGGGGTGCGTGTTCCCTTTGGCAGACGACGGGTCGCCGGAATTGTCACTGCCTTACGACGGGGTACCGCTGAGAAGCTTAAAGATGTTGGCGAACTGCTTGCTGAAGAACCGCTGCTCGATCAGCCATTACTGGAACTTTGTTGCTGGGCTGCTGATTATTACCGCTATCCCGTCGGCATGGCCTTGCGCTCGGCTCTCCCTGCCGGTCTGGTCTCTGCGGTGCCGCGGGTTTCAGCTCTGAGTGATTCTCTTTACCGACCTGCTGAGTTGACTGTGCAACCTAAGGGGAACAAGCAGCGCGAGGTTCTGGCCTTTATCCAGACGGCGGGTGAAGCGACCTTGAGTTGCCTGCGCGATGAATTTTCTGCACCCCATACAATTCTTGAACGCTTGGTTGAACAGGGATTCCTGACTAAAACCAAGATCGAAAAGTTGCGGGATCCATTTTTATCTGATCCAGTCAAAACCGATATGCCGCTCTCCTTGACGGCGGAACAACAGGTTGCCTTTGAGCGGTTGCAGCAGGCCGTTATTGCAGACATATTCAGTCCTTTTTTACTTCAGGGGGTGACCGGCAGCGGCAAAACAGAAGTCTATCTGCAAACAATTGCCGAGGTGCTGAAACAGGGGCGGCAGGGATTGGTGCTGGTCCCGGAAATTGCGCTGACCCCACAGCTTGTCGGTCGTTTTCGTGCTCGCTTCGAAGCAGCCGGTTACCGCATTGCCGTTCTTCACTCCGGCCTGTCGGATGGCGAACGTTTTGATTCATGGCGGCAGATTGCGCGCGGTGATATCGATATTGTGATCGGCGCACGCTCGGCCATCTTTGCGCCACTGCAAAAGCCGGGATTGATTATTATCGATGAAGAGCACGAGAGTAGTTACAAGCAGGGAGAAGGCTTTCGTTACAATGCGCGTGATTTAGCGCTGTTGCGCGGCCAGAAAGTTGGTTGCCCGGTTCTGCTCGGTAGTGCCACGCCATCTCTCGGTAGCGCATTCCGGTGTGCCAGTGGTCAAATGGAGAAACTCGAATTGACCCGGCGCGCTCATGCTGGCGAACTACCCAAGGTTGACCTGGTCAATTTGAGTGGTCAACCGCCTGAGCAGTTGATATCGACCCAGCTTCAAGAAGGGATTGCAACGACTCTGGACGCAGGTCAACAGGTGCTGTTGTTGCTCAACCGGCGTGGTTTTTCACCTTTTCTACTCTGTGCAGATTGTGGACAGACCTTTCGTTGTCCAAATTGTGAAATTACCCTGACCTACCACCAAAAAGTGCAGCATCTGCGCTGCCATTACTGTGATTATAGTATTACGCCACCAACGGCCTGTCCACGTTGTGAAGGAGATCAGCTTGAGCCTGAAGGTTTCGGGACCGAGCGTTTGGAGCAGGAGATTGCTGAACTTTTCCCTGCCGCGCGAATCGCGCGCATGGACCGTGATACCACCAGTCGTAAAGGAGCTCATCAAAAAATAGTGCGCAAGATGCTCGATAGACAGGTCGATATTCTGGTCGGCACACAGATGATTGCCAAGGGACACGATTTCCCAGGGGTCGCATTGGTTGGGGTGCTCGCCAGCGATGCGGTATTGAATCTGCCTGATTTTCGCGCGGCTGAGCGGGCCTTCTCTCTTCTGACACAGGTTGCTGGTCGCGCCGGACGTACCGGAGGTGGGCGGGTGTTGATTCAGACCTATAGTCCCGATCACTATGCGTTGGAATGTGCCGCTGCTCAAGACTACGCAACCTTCTATGAACAGGAAATTCTCTTTCGCCAGGAGTTGGGCTATCCTCCGGCGGGTCATCTGGCAAATCTGGTTTTTTCCGGGATCGGTGAACAGAAGGTCCAAAAAGTCGCTGAGGGATTGACCGCCTACCTGTTTGATGTGGGAGGTCCGGTAGAGATTCTGGGTCCCAGCCCCTGCCCGCTTTTTCGTTTACGCGGGAAACATCGCGTGCAGATTCTCCTTAAAGCTGAAAAACGATCACAGCTCAAGCGTTTACTCGATTATGCTGAACACTGGAAGGCGCCGGCGGGGGTTAGCTTGACTATTGATGTTGATCCGCTCGATATGTTTTAAGAGAGGTATTCCTCGAGTCCTGTGGGTGCTTCTGCTGGTTCCAGTTCAGCGCTTCGTTTATAATGCAGAAATTAGAACAGAAATTGGAGAGACAATGAAGCTTTCTCATTTGTTGCTGATACTCGTTTTGCTACTCACCGGTTGTCCGCAACCTCCAGCGCCTGTGCTACCGCAGGTCGATGCTGAGCCTCTACGCCCGGCAGAGTTCCGTGAGCTGCCAATGTGGCAGGAGAGTACACCCTCTGCGGCACTCGAAACCTTCCTGAACAGCTGTCGCGCAATCTCCAAACGGGAGGAGTGGGCGCAGGTCTGTAGCGAGGCACTCTTTATTGCGTCAGGAGATGAGCAGGCTGCGCGTCAGTTCTTTGAAAATCTCTTCACCCCCTGGCAGTTGATTAATGAAGATGGTAGTGAGACCGGGACTATCACTGGTTACTATGTGCCCGAGATGGCGGGGAGACGAACCCCCGATGATACTTACAAATACCCGCTTTATGCTCAACCAGCTGATCTGCTGACGATCGATCTGGGTGAAGTCTACCCTGAGCTGACCGACTATCGACTGCGTGGCCGTATTGATGGGAATCGTGTGATTCCCTATTTTGAGCGCGGTGAGATCGATGGAACGACTAATCCGTTGGCGGGTAACGAGCTTTTCTGGGTCGCTGACCCGGTGGAATCATTTTTCCTGCACATCCAGGGGAGCGGGCGTATTCTTCTGCCTGCCGGTGAGAAGGTGATGCTCAACTACGCCAATCAGAATGGCCATCCCTATCGATCGATCGGTAAGCTTCTGCTGGAGCGCAACGCCATGAGCCGCGACCAGATGTCGATGCAGAATATCCGTCGCTGGGTGAATGAAAATCCCGAGGCGGGGCGGAAATTGTTAGATGAAAATCCTAGTTATATCTTTTTCCGTGAGCTTGAAGCTGGCGTTGAATCGCCGCCGGGAGCCTTGGGAATTCCTCTTTCTGCGGAGCGAAGTCTGGCGGTTGATCGTCGCGCCATCCCTCTTGGAGCACCGGTCTTTCTTGCGGCCAGCTGGCCGAATACAGAAGAACCACTTAATCGTCTGATGGTCGCTCAGGATACCGGCGGGGCGATTAAGGGTCGGGTTCGGGCTGATTTTTTCTGGGGGATGGGGGCTGATGCCGGAGCCCTTGCCGGGCGGATGAAACAACAGGGTCGTCTGTGGGTCCTTTTGCCGAAATCTATGTAGCCGGCAATGGGTACAGTTTCATCAACTCGCTGATAATAAAATCCACGGAGAGGTCATGCTAAATAAAATTGTTTTGTTGTTTTTGCTATTGGTCGCTCTGCATAGCCCTGTCATTGCTGCGCGGCGCATCGACATGGGGGAGCGTTTCCCTGAGATCGCGCTGACTCAACCGCTACAAGCTCAGGAACGGAGCTATCTGGGGTTGCCTTCAGGAGAAACCTTTACCCTCAGCCAGATTGACGGAGAGGTCGTGCTGGTCGAGATCCTTAATGTGCTCTGCCCGCATTGTCAGAAGCAGACCCTGCCCTATAACAATCTGTTTCAGATGATTGAGGATGACCCTCAAACGCGTGGCAAGATTCTTATGCTCGGGGTTGCGGTTGGCAATTCAGACCTGCAGATTGAAGATTTTATCGATATCTATGATGTTGATTTCCCGATTGTCTCCGATCGTAGCTTCAAGATGCATATGGCCGTCGGCGGCGGACCAACCCCCTTTTCGATCTATCTGCGCAGAGACCCGGGCCATCCCCCGGTGGTTGCCGGCACCCATCTGGGTGAAGACAAAGATATGGCGGATCTTTTCTCTTATCTAAAAGAGACACTCCTGCTGCCAGTCAGTGAATTTGCAGGGTTGCCGGTTGATGAGAGTTCTGAGGACACGACAGTTGAGGCTTTTTTACCCCCTGAATTGATGGCTGAACGAATCAAGAAGAGTTTTGCTGAGTTTGGTTTGGTGACAAAGTTTGAAGCTCTGGAGTTGCCTAGTCATCGCAAGGTTCATCAGGCGCTGGTCGGTGAACGTCCGCTGTTTGCCGAGGTGTTGGCTCGCTCCGCGATCTGTGATGTCTGCCACAATGTCCATTTCTATTATCTGTTTGATGAGCAGGGCAAAATTGTCGCTTTTGAAGCTCTGCATCTGACCCGTTATGGAAATATCGAATGGACGCAGGAAGAGACGGCGCAAATGCACAAACGCGTGGTTGGTGGTTATCTGACCACCCCCTGGAACTTCGACCCTCAGGTCGATGCAGTTTCGCGTGCGACCATGACTTCAGCGATTATCTTCAATAGCTTTGATCAGGGGGCCATCCTGATGAAAGAACTGGAACAGCTTGAATACTTGAAGAAGAAGGCAAAATGAAATCACACTCGCTAGTTATTGGCTACCTCCTATGGATTTTCGGTTTTATCGGTGCCCACCGTTTTTATTATGGGCGACCGATCAGCGGGACGATCTATTTCTTTACGCTGGGACTGTTTTTTATCGGTTGGCTGGTCGATCTGTTCTTGATTCTCGAGATGCAAGAGACCGCTGACGATATCTTTGTACAGGGGCCGCTTGATTATGATCTGGCCTGGATACTTCTGACCTTCCTTGGTGTCTTTGGTGTACACCGTTTCTATCAACAAAAATGGTTGTCGGGGCTGGTCTACTTATTGACAGGTGGCGTCTTTTTGCTGGGGATTATTTACGATTATTGGACCCTCAATGAGCAGATCTCCGAGGTAAACTGCGAAGGAGTCCTTTGATAAAGGCCTCGGTTCAGTACGCTTTTTATAGAGGCTATGCTGGTTAAACTTCCTATGACTGACAATCGGTCATTGAACTTATTTAAGGTGTTAAGAATGAAAATTTGGATTGATGGTGATGCCTGTCCGCGCGTAATCAAGGAAGTTCTTTATCGGGCCGCAGAAAAGCGCCAGATTGAACTGGTATTGGTGGCAAATCGCTCTATGGCGATGCCACGCTCGGCATATATCAGTAGTCTGAAGGTTGGTGCCGGGGCTGATGTCGCTGATGCCGAGATTGTCCGTCTGCTTGAGGCCGGGGACCTTGTCGTAACCGCGGATATTCCGTTGGCGGCATTGGTGATAGAGAAGGGCGGGGCGGCAATTGATCCACGTGGAGAAATTTATACCCCAGAGAATATCGGTGCGCGCCTCTCGATGCGAAACTTTATGGAAGAGCTGCGTAATAATGGTGTCGAAACGGGTGGTCCAGCGGGATTCAATGCTGCTGATCGTCAGGCTTTTGCGAATCAACTTGATCGATCATTGACCAGTGCTCTAAAAGTCTAGCAGCCTGTCGGGTTTTCCATGAACCGGCTGCAAATTCGTTCATTTGGGGCCAGGCCTGTCGACGCGTCATGGCACCGGCCAAAATTTTCAAGAATTACCTAACAGGACTAACCAGACGGGGCACTAGATTTCCTGGTCAGCGTGTTTTTTTCCTGCTGCTACCCATTGTCAAAGATTGTTGGCCAGGTCTTGATTGCTGCCATGCAGAAAGCGGTTTTGAAAAATCGCGTCGTCACCAAAGACCAGGACCTCACCCCGTGCTATCCGATTTCCTACCAGAACACCGAAGGCTTGTATAACATCTCCCGGAGTCTGTTGATTGTCGCCAGACAGGTCCACCCAGGAACGGCTGCTGGTGTAGGCCAGGATTTTTCCACTGGCGCTGATCGGTCGTACCGGCCATGATCCGTAGAGTGAAAAGTTTTTGAGGCCAAGAGTCAGGCGGTGGGGTTGCAGGGTACTGGTTCTGAAGTTGAGGGGATCATTAGCGATGACTTCTTGTTCCTCTCGAATCACATGATTCGCAACATCCACTCCAAGCCGATGCAGCAGCGACAGAACCGGTGAGCCAATGTGGATCATGACAGTCAGTCGGCCACCTCGTTCGACAAAGCTATGGATCTCTGCAATTTCTGATGCCGCAAAAGGTTTAAATGCGCCAGATATAACCAGAGCATCGGTGTTGTCGAGAAGATCTGCGGTTAACGGGTGGTTGGTACTCGAAACTTCGAACCCCTGATCAACAAAGGTGCGAGCCAGTTTAGAAAGATGCAGGTCTGCGTCTTTTTCGATAACAAAGGCCTGACCATGTCCCTGATCAAAAAGAACTCGAGGATGAGAAGCAAATGTTGTAACGCTGGAAATTAAAAGAAACAAAAAAGCAACTAGGATTGGCATCGAAACCTCGCGGATCTATGACTAAAGATGTCATCTATCCTCTGCGGGATTCATCTTTCTGTCAAGTTTTCTGCCCCGGAATTTTCCACAGATCAAACCAAGATACTTGTTGAGAGGGTTGTTGCGATGTAACAAACCGATAAAGTGTGGTTTGCGAACACCGAGCAGGCTGAGTTCTCTGATGATCTGAGGATGGGGTGATAGTTCCATTCCAGTGCGAAAGGCGTCAATAGCGGCTCGTCGATCCCCTTCGAGCAACAGAATGCGTCCAAGATTCAGGTAGTGAAAGAGGTTTTCCGGATCGCTTTCAATTAACTTGGTACAGGTACTGTGTCCAGATTTTATCTGTCCGCGTTCGCGAGCCATACAGTAAGCAAGGCATGACTGGATTGTCGGGGTTGATTCAATTTCAGCGGCATGCTCAAAGAGAGCCAGGGCCCTTAATGGTTCGCCCTGCCCGAGGGCTTCAATCCCCGCTTGAGTTAGACTCTTTAATTCCGATTGTGTCATGACACCCCTTTAACCAAGAGTTTAACTCTTTTGAACGTAATTTTCGATTTTTTGCAAAACTTCTTCAACGCCGAGGCCGTCGATCTGGATATCTACATCAGCATAGCCTCTGTAAAACGGGGTTCGTTCATCGTAAAGATCAGCAAAGCTCTGCCCTACAGGCATTAAAATCCCACGATCGCCCATGTCTGCAATACGATCTGTAAGTTGGGCTAGAGAAATATTCAGATAGATCCGTTGACCAAGATTTTTCAAGTGTGCCATGCCAGATTCAGAATAGATGACTGAACCGCCGGTGGCGATGACCGTACTCTCACAGTTCAGCGAAAGCAGCATCTGTTCTTCGGCTTTGCGGAAGTTATCTAAACCCTTCAAGGTGATGAGTTGTTGGAGCCGCAGCCGCTCCTGTCGCTGCAACAAAAGGTCGGTGTCAATAAAATCGAAACCAAGCTGTTTGGCAAGCAGAACGCCGACGGTACTTGTTCCCGCCCCGGGCATGCCAATTAAAATCACGTTATCTGTCATGTGTCACCCTGCTTATTTGTGGAAGTAATATATTTGTTGGCGACGCCGAGTAAAAGCCAGCCGCCGATAAACATGATTGAGATTGAAGAGATCCCAAGACGGGTCGCAGTCGTTTCCGCCAAACCTGCGCTATGAGCAATCAGGCCGGTTATCGCAATCAATGCGGGACCTAAAATAGCAGCAAACTTTCCAACCATGTTGTAGAAACCAAAGAATTCAGCACTTTTTTCCGGTGGGATCATGTTGGCGAATGTAGCACGTGACAGTGCCTGTACTCCACCCTGTACCAAGCCGATGGTGACCGCCATGATGTAAAACTCAAGTTCTGTCTGCATAAATGTGGCATATAAAGTGACGCACAGGTAAACAACAATCGCGATGCGGATTGAGCGGATAGCTCCGATTCGGCTGGAGAGCCAACCAAAGAAGAGGGCTGCCGGAAAACCGACAAATTGGGTGATGAGAAGAGCTGTGATCAAGGCGCTGGAATCAAATCCGAGAGAAAGACCGTAATCAACCGCCATCTTTATGATGGTGTAGACGCCATCGATATAGAGCCAGTAAGCGAGCAGGAAAATCAAAATCGGACGGTAGTTGCGGATATCCCTGAAGGTTGTGGTTAGTTGTTTAAATGCATCGCGAACTAAACTTAGTTCAAGTCGCTGGTTATTACTTTTTTTGTGATCGGAGAACTGGATTGGCAAACCGAAGACAATCCACCAGAGGCCAACCGATAAAAAAGAGAGTTGCACTGCCTGAGAGGGGCCGCTCAACCCAAAGAACGATGGATTCAGGGTCATGGCTACATTTAAAGCAAAGAGCAGTCCTCCGCCAAGATAGCCCGCTGAATAAGCAAAAGTCGAAACGAACTCTCGATGTGGCGGCGGGGCAATTTCAACAAGCAATGAGTCGTAAAAGAGGTTTGACCCGATAAATCCGATAGTGCCAAGCATATAGATGAGGACAGCCAGTTGCCAGTTTCCCTGACCGACAAAGAAAAGTGCGCAGGAGAAGCTGGCTCCTAATAAGGTGAAGAAGAGCAGGAAATGTCTTTTATGAATCCCGCGATCTGAAATTGCACCTAGTATCGGAGCCAAAAGTGCGATGAGTAAGCCTGCAGCAGCGTTGGTGAACCCGAGGCGAGCGGTGCTGAGGGTCGCATCGCTGCCGACACTCCAGAATTGTTTGAAGAATACAGGGAAGAAACCGGCCATTACTGTCGTGGCAAATGCAGAATTACCCCAGTCGTAAAGTGCATATGAGACTGTTTTACGGTTGATAAATGCAGGCAAAGGCATGGTTGTTTCATCTTGTGAAATGCAAAAGAAAAAGGGGCAGGCGATTTCGCCTGACCCTTTTTCAAGTGGTACAGTCTTGCGGTCCGGATCAGGCCTTGCGAATGTTTGCAGCTTGAGGACCCTTGCCACCTTCAATTACTTCGAAAGTAACGCGCTCGCCTTCGGCGAGGGATTTGAAACCCTCGGACTCAATGGCAGAAAAATGGGCAAAGACATCGGGCCCCCCATCCTGCTCAATAAATCCGAAACCTTTGGAATCGTTAAACCATTTTACAGTACCTTCTGCCATCTTTTTGCTCCTTTGCGTTTCCGTATTCTATCGGAAACCAGTGCCGTACAGAGACGCTGGATATTGACTTAACCACTACGGCTAACAGAGTCGTAGTGGT
>JAJRQB010000059.1 GCA_024280485.1 Deltaproteobacteria bacterium | reverse complement strand
GCGTCGATATCTGGATATGGCCGACCTCCATGAGTGGGTTGCAGAACAAAGCTCTTCCACGGAAGAGGCAGTCGTGGCGATCCGCTGAACTTACCGCCAATCAGGCGAGATGGAATTTACAGCAACTTTTGGACTTGATCCTGTTATGATTATCTCCTGCCCAGATTGTACAACTCGCTACCGCATTAAGGATGTGGCGCCAGGCCGTTCTGATACGCGACTTTTATGCCCAAATTGTAAATTTCACTTCACTCTCATTGCGCCGCAAACTGAAGGGCAGCCACCGACAATTCATGCCTGTGCCAAGGTGTTAGTTGTGGATGATGCTCATTTTTTTCGTGAAATGCTTGTCGATTTATTGATGCCACTGAATCTGAATATGGCCTTGGCAGCAACCGCCGCAGAGGCCCTTGAGCAGCTGCGCCAGCAACCTTGTGACTTGATCGTGCTCGACTTGAATCTGCCGGATAAGAACGGTCTTGAACTTATCGCTGAGATTCGCGAAAACAATCAGCTGCACAAAACCCGCATTCTTGCGATGAGTGGCGTTTATCGCCGCGAGGCAGATGGTATGGATGCGATCCGTGCTGGAGCTGACAACTTTCTTACAAAATCTTTTCGCCCGGAGGAACTGCGTGAAAAGGTGAGGAAGCTTCTTCTCTGATGCGGGGCGGTAATGAGATGCAGCAGACGGTTGAGATGATTCGGCAACGCTGCGATTCGTTTGTACCAGACCTTGCGATTATCCTCGGATCAGGGCTTGGACACCTGAGGGAACATATTCAGGAATTAATCAATATCTCCTATGTCGATCTGCCGCTATTTCCCCAAAGTAAAGTTATCGGCCATCAATCTGAATTGTTGGTAGGAGAACTTTTCGGGCGAAAAGTCCTCCTGTTTTGTGGACGATTCCATGTGTACCAGGGAATCAGCAGTTTTGACTCGACGGTACCGATAAGATTGGCGGCGGCTCTGGGTTGTCAGTCTATACTGCTGACTTGTGCTGTAGGGGGAATTTCTGAGAGCATTAAACCGGGTGATTTTATGTTAGTTCGCGATCATCTCAACTTTAGTGGCTTAAATCCATTGCAAGGGATAGAACCGCCCGTCTTTATCGATCTTCAGAATTGTTATACGTATGATTTTTTTGAGTTGCTCAAGGTTGAAGCAGCCCGCGTGGGACGAACCTTACACTCAGGTGTTCTCGCTTATATGACCGGACCCAGCTATGAAACCCCTGCTGAAATATTTGCACTGCGAACGCTAGGAGCTTCTGCTGTCAGTATGTCGACTGTTCCTGAGGCCATAATGGCTCGAGCTCTGGGTCTGCAAGTTGCTGCTTTGGCATTGGTCACTAATTTTGCGGGCGGAAATTTAAAAGAAAAACTTTCACATCAGGAAGTCTTGGCTTGTTCTGCCTCAGCCGCTGAATCTTTAAGTCATCTGGTTAAAACTATTTTGGCTGAATTCATTCAAGACTAATCCATCTCTAATATTAAAATGACGTTAAAACAGCATCTTAGGTGGCATTGGCGTCGCTTGACAGCACCTGAATGCATGCTAGACTTTTTACACATTACGCGAACATAAAGAACATACTTGGGGCTATTAATGAAAAAAATCCTGATTGTTGATGATGAGGAAAATGCACGTATCGGCTTGAGTAAATTACTTAGCCAGGAGGGGTATCAGGTTAGTGCCGTAGGGAATGGGCATGAAGCGCTTAACTTTTTGGGTGGCGAGCAAGTTAGTTTGGTTATCACCGATATTAATATGCCAGAGATGGACGGATTGGTCTTTTTGCGTGAGTTGAACCGTGATTATCCAAGCACAGACGTCATTATGATTACAGCTTATGGGGGAGTTGAATCCTATCTCGAGGCGATGAATCTTGGTGCTTTTGAATATCTCAACAAGCCTATCAAGCTTGATGAGTTGAAATCTGTCATGACAAAGATCTTTCATAGTCGCGATTGTGCCTGACTTATTTCCTTATTGATGAAAGGGAAAACTATGAAAAGTCTGAATAGTATTTTGGTCGCTATCGATTTTTCTGACAGTTCGGATAAAGCCTTCAATACCGCACTTTTTATGGCAAAAAAGTTTTCTGCCCGTCTGGTGTTGGTTCATGTTATTAACGAGCCGATCGACTTGCGTGGTTTCTATGTTCCGCACATCTCTTTTGATAAGTTGGAAGAGGAGATTAATGCCGGGGCTGAAAAAATGATGGAACTGTTTTGCCGAAAACATTTCGAAGGGTTCGATAATTATGAATCTCTTATTGTTCCAGGAATCCCTTATCAGGAAATTTTAGCAGTGGCACAAGATAAGCGTGTCGATATGATTGTTCTTGGAACTCATGGCCGGACAGGTCTTGACCATGTTCTTTTTGGCAGCACTGCTGAAAAGATTGTTAGGAACTCGTCGCTTCCAGTGTTAACGATACGGCTAAGTGAGGATTGATCCTCTAAACCTTTCTTTTGGACCGTAATTAAGGGCAGCGTTTTCGTTGTCCTTTTTTAGTCTCCTGTATCTTGCATCAGCAATCTTCTCAGGCTATCCTCGGAACACTTTTAAATAGGCGGAGATTTTAATGTTAAAGGATCATACCAGTCAGTTTTCTGGTGAAAAAATTTTAGTCGTCGATGACGAGAAGGTTATTGTTGAGCTAACAGCTCTCTTGCTGCGGGGCCGCGGTTTTACAGTATTGACCGCGTATAATGGAGAGGAATGTCTTGATATAGTTAGAAACGAGCAGCCCGCTTTGGTTCTTCTCGATTATATGATGCCAGTGATGGACGGTGAGACGGCCCTGAAAAACATTATTCAGAATCATCCCGACACCTACGTCATCATGTTTACCGGCAAAGGGAGCGAAGAAGTTGCAGTTCGCCTGATGAAGACCGGCGCTGCGGATTATCTGCAAAAGCCTTTCGTCAATAGTAGTCTGTTGGAAAGAATCGATACTGTTCTGCAGATCAGACAAGTTGAACTTGCTAATCGTGATCTTTTGCGTGAAAAAGATCAACTGCAGCTTGAAATTGAGGCGTGGAATCTTCACCTGGAACGTCGAGTCGAAGAAAAGTCACAAGAACTCGAACTGGCCCATCGTGAAATACTACAGACCGAAAAGTTGGCAGCTCTCGGTCATATCAGTGCCGGCATGGCTCACGAAATTCGCAACCCACTCAATGCAATAAATTTGTTCGCACAGATTCTTTCTGGCGCTTATAGCGAAGATCTGGAAAATAGCAGCTATATCAGGAAGATCGTCGAAGAGGTTGAACGTGTCGATAGTATTCTGGTAAAGATGCTCGCTGCCAGTCGAGGGACAGCCGCTCCGCGCAGTGAAGTTAGATTTGAGAAGGTTGCCAGAAAAGTTCTGGCTGACTGTGATGTTTTGTGCCGCTCTCAACGTGTGATGGTTGAATGCCTTATTGAGGAGGATATTCCCTTAATAATCGCAGATCCAACAGAGATTGAGCAAATTTTCACCAATCTGGTCACTAACGCGTTGTTTGAGATGCAACAGGGAGGGCGACTAGGTGTACGACTGACTCTAGATGAAGGTTTTATCCGTTTAGAAATTTCGGATACCGGTCGAGGGATTCCTAAGGAACACTTAAGCCAGATCTTCGATCCATTTTTTACGACAAAAGAGAAAGGGACAGGTTTTGGTCTGTCAGTCGTTCTGCGGATCGTGCGTGGTTACGGTGGGCTGATCAAGGCTGAAAGTGAAGTCGGCCGTGGCACGACATTTATTGTCAAACTCCCCACTAGCCGGCTGTTGGTAGGATGACTGATGACTTTGCGCCTACGAGAAATTAAACTTCAGCTCGAAGATGATGAGGTCTTGCTACCAGGGCGAATTGCACAACAGCTTGGCCTGAAATCCGCTGAATTGCATAGTTTGAGGCTGGTACGCAAGGGGATTGATGCACGACGTAAATCCGCTATTCTCAAAGTTTATACCCTAGAATTTGAAGTTGCCGATGAAAAGGCTGTTCTCTGTCGCCACGCTGACAATCCTCATTTGAGTTTGGTTGAAGCCCCCTCACCAATGACTACCGTTGTATGTGCCCAGCATCGCAAAGTGATTGTTGTCGGGATGGGCCCAGCCGGACTCTTTGCTGCCCTGGCCCTCCGCCGTAGCGGGGTCGAGGTGTTGTTAATCGAGCGGGGGAAGCCTGTTGCTGAGCGTTTGAAGGATGTCCAATCCTTCTGGCGTGATGGTTCCCTTAATCCTCAAAGTAATATTCAGTTTGGTGAGGGGGGCGCGGGCACTTTCTCCGATGGCAAGTTGACGACAAGAATCAATCATCCGCTAGTGACTGAAGTCTTAAAGAGTATGGTCGCTTTTGGGGCTCCCGAAGAGATCCTCTGGCAAGCGAAACCGCATATAGGGTCTGATCGACTACGCAAAGTCCTGGTGCGAATGCGTAAAAAGCTGCAAGACGATGGTGTTGAAATCCGCTTCTCGACCTGTCTGACCGGAATTGAACAGACTGGCAGACGTCTTGCCGGAGCAATTCTCAATGGCGATCAATTCGAAGCCTGTGATAGTCTGGTGTTGGCTGTTGGACATAGTGCACGTGATACTTACCGGATGCTACAACAGAGACAGATTGCTCTTGAGAGTAAATCTTTTGCCATCGGTCTGCGCGTTGAACACCCCTTAGAGGCGATCAATCGGATCCAGTATGGCATTGCCAGTCATCCGCAACTTGGTGCGGCCGAGTATTCTCTTGCCTGGCAAGACAAGCTGACTGGCCGCGGTGTTTATTCCTTCTGTATGTGCCCAGGCGGAGTGGTTGTTAACGCTTCGTCGGAACATGGGGGCGTTGTGGTGAATGGTATGAGTGATTATAATCGTGATGCCAACTGGTCGAATAGCGCGCTGGTTGTGACGGTGGGGCGCAATGACTTCTGCTCAGGGGATCCTCTCGCAGGGGTTGCATTCCAACGCTACTGGGAGGAACAGGCCTTTGCTGCCGCCGGATCAACAGGTAGCGTGCCGGGACAACCCTTGCTTGGTTTCCTTAATGGGACAAGCGGTGATTTGGAAACCAGTTGTCAACCTGCTGCGATGGCTGCTGAGCTTGCGCAGGTTTTGCCTGCGGCTGTCACCGAGTCACTGCGGCGTGCCTTGCCGCAGTTCGAGAAACGGATGCGTGGCTTCGTTAGCCCTGAGGCGATGTTACTAGGAGTCGAAACCAGAACCAGCGCCCCGTTACGAATTCTACGGAGTGATGATGGCTGTTCAGTCAGTCTGCCTGGTCTTTTCCCGGCTGGTGAAGGGGCAGGGTACGCAGGGGGGATAATGAGTGCTGCGATAGATGGCATCAAAACCGCAAATCATGTGACTTGTCACTTGAATACAATTAAGACAGGAATAAAAAATTGAAAAAAATGTATGTCAATCAGATCGGAGAGCGTGATCCCGTAGATACAGTCTTTCTGGTCCGTGATCGTATCCAGGCGATGGCTCGCAATGGCAAACCCTATATGACCTTGAAGCTTATGGACTGTACCGGAGAAATTGAGGCCCGCGTCTGGGACCGGGTTGATGAGTTTGCACGTCTGTTCGATAAAAATGATTTTCTGCATGTCAGCGGCCGCGGCAACCTCTATATGGGCAAGATGCAACTGGTCGTTCAACAGCTCTATAAGGTAGCCGAAGAGGATGTTGACCTTGCCGACTTCTTGCCGGTTTCGAAACGTCCAATTGCTGAAATGCGTGAGGAACTCGATCAGCTCTTGGCGTCGATGACTGATGGTCCTATGCGCAAGTTGATGAGGGTGTTTTTTGATGACAGTGATTTTTTTCGACTTTATAGCCGCGCCCCAGCAGCAAAAGGGATGCACCATGTCTTTATCGGCGGCTTGCTAGAGCATTCTCTGGCTGTTTCTGCCTTAGCCTGTGATATCGCACAGCGCTACGCTCAGGTCGATCGTGATCTGTTGATCGCTGGTGCGCTGATGCATGATGTTGGAAAAATCGCTGAGCTAAGCTACGAGCGCTCTTTCGATTATACCGATGAAGGGAAGCTTGTCGGCCACATCGTTATGGGTGTAGAAATGATCGAGGAGAGATCGCGTACGATTCCCGATTTTCCTCGCAAGCAAGTAATGTTGCTGAAACATCTGCTCCTTTCCCATCACGGGCAGTATGAATACGGTTCACCAAAACGTCCCAAGGTGTTGGAGGCCGTAATTCTAAATTTTATTGATGACCTTGATTCAAAGATTAACGGGATCCAAACCCATATCGACAAAGAACCGGAACGCACAGCAGACTGGACCAGCTACCACAGACTCTATGATCGTTACTTTTATGCACCAATAGAACCGCAGGCGCTCAATGAGTTGCCCTCATTAGATCCTGTTGTACAGAAGCCAGAGCCTCCCAAAACTCATCGTTCCAGAGATGAGCCGCTTGGCTTTACTTTGGGGGAACAATTGGCAGGACAGAATTTGAATTTGTTTGCGAATAATTCCAAGAAGAAGGACTGAATATGATTGTCGAAGTATTTGCGGTTGGAGCTCTGCAAGTCAATTGTGTTGTATTGGGTTGTCCAGAGACTCGTAAGGCGGTCGTTATTGATCCAGGTGCTGATTTGGAGCTTATAAAAACGACTTTGAGAAAACATGATCTGACTGTTGAACTGATCCTCAATACCCACGGGCATTTTGATCATATCGGTGCAAACGCAGGTTTGAAGGAATCAACCGGAGCTCCATTGTTGATCCATAAAGATGACGTCAAATTGCTTCAAATGGCGAAGCTGCAAGCTGAAACATATGGTTTGCCAGCAGAAGATTCGCCGTCCCCTGATACTGAATTGCAGGGAGGTGAAACTTTGACGTTTGGTGAACAGACCCTGGAAGTTCTACACACTCCCGGACATTCTCCTGGTTGTGTCTGTTTTTATCGCGAGGGGCTACTGGTCTCTGGTGACACCTTGTTTGCCGGTTCAGTCGGCAGGACAGATCTGCCCGGTGGTGACCACCAGCAACTTCTCGCCAGTATTCAGGCAAACTGGCTGGATTGCCACCACAAACGAAGGTCTTACCAGGTCACGGCCCTTTGACCACGATTGACCACGAGTTGAAAAATAACCCCTATATGGCGGGCTAACATGCTACAAGGGAAAACAGTTATCCTCGGTGTTAGCGGTGGCATCGCGGTCTATAAAGCGGTAGAGCTTCTGCGTTTATTGATCAAAGCACGGGCCGAAGTGCATGTGGTAATGACAAAGAGCGCCTGTGAATTTGTCACCCCATTGACCTTTCAAACCCTGTCACATAATCCTGTTCATACCGAGTTATTTGATCTCTATCAAGAGCAGGAGATTGGCCACATTTCGCTGGCTGATCGAGCCGATCTCTTTCTGGTCGCGCCTGCCACGGCAAATCTGGTGGGGAAATTAGCCAACGGTCTGGCTGATGATTTGCTTTTGACAAGTTTGATGGCGACTAAAGCTCCAGTATTACTCTGTCCGGCGATGAATACCAATATGTACGAGGATCAACGCTATCAGCGCAATCATCATCAATTGATAGCGGATGGTTTTTATCTACTTGAGCCGATTAGTGGTGACTTAGCCTGTGGTTGGCAGGGCATGGGGAAGCTTCCCGACCCGCAGCAGATCTTTGAAACTGCTTGTAAGCTGCTCGTGCCGGGAGATCTTACCGGAGTCCGTATCTTGGTGACAGCTGGACCAACGCGTGAAGAGATAGATCCGGTCCGTTATCTGAGCAATCATTCTTCAGGGAAAATGGGTTATGCTATTGCTCGATCAGCTGCAGCACGTGGCGCCGATGTGACATTGATTTCCGGGCCAGTCGCACTTGATGAGCCAACTGGGGTCAGAACATTACAGATAGCTAGTGCTCTGGAGATGCAGCAGGCGCTTATGGGGCGCTACGAAGACTCTGACGTGGTGATAAAAGCTGCTGCCGTAGCTGACTATCGTCCGTTGCAAAAGGCGCAACAGAAGATCAAGAAAAAGCTTGAAGAGCTTAGCTTGCAACTGGTGAAAAATCCTGATCTGTTGGCTGAACTTGGTCAATGCAAAAAAAGCAAATCCTGGTCGGATTTGCCGCTGAAACCGAAAACCTGTTAGAGAATGCTACCGCGAAGCTGAAAAAGAAGAACCTCGACATGATCGTCGCAAATGACGTGACTGCTGAAGGAGCAGGTTTTGGGAGTGAGACAAATCTGGTCAATTTTCTTTTCGCAGATGGTCGCATAGAAGCTTTGCCCCTGCAAAGCAAGGATAAGGTCGCTGATGTACTCCTGGATAGGGTGTTGGAACTACTGAATTTACGCGATTCTTAGACCTGAATCAGCAAGTCGAGCAGACTGTCAGGGTCAGTGATGCCTGCTCTGAAGCGTTGCTTCAGATCGCCAAGGATCAGATCGGCATCTTCCTGATTAAGTTTTCCGTCGAGCCATAGCATGTTCAAGTTCTTGCGAATCAGTTTGGCCGCAGTCAGTGCTCTATCGCCGGTCGGGTCTGCTTGCCAGTAAGGACTAAGTTCGTCGCCCAAAACGCTTTCGACAGCGTCATAAGCGAGATCGACATATTCTTGTTGATCTTCGGGGGTGAATTCCCACTTTGACCTTTTTGTGACTGTGTTTAATAACTTTTGCCATTGTTTGAGTCGACTGATGAGTAACATTGAGTTGAACAGGCGCTTGTTGGACCGAAATGACAAGACTGTGTCTGACAGCACACTGCTGAGCATGACGTCATGGCTGCGGTAGTCCCCTTTTGCCAGGTCACGTGCCATTTGCCAGGTCTCTTCTTCGACTTTGTCTTCAGCACGCATTTCCCAGTAGGTGTGTTTGAGCATCACCGTGTTGAAGGTGCGTGTCATTTTGAAAGGAACGAAATAGTTATGGGCAACAGTGTCGGCGGCAAGGTGAGCCAGATATCCCCAGGCACAGGCCTTATGTTGTGGTGATTCGGCACGGTCGAGAATCTTAAGCCCAATTCGCCAGTTGTGGCAGTGCTCAAGATAATGGGTGAACTTTTTCCCTAGAGTGATATCTGCCGCGACGCAACCGTAGAGAAAATCGAGTGGCCATGCCGCCAGTAATGCTTGCAACCCGGCTGGCAGAGCCTGAGGGTTTGCAAGAAGTCTTGAGCCGAGTGATAGATGAACGCCAGCTCCCCAAGCGAAAACTTCCGCCGGAGACAACAAGCAGACAAAAAACAGGATTAAGCTCGTTAGACGCATGTTATGATGTTTCATATGTTTTTATACGCACAAAGATGGTGCGGAATACTCCAATAAAGGCTGAATGACGATGCCCGATAAATTATATCAGGAATGCCGCGTGTTGATTAGTGGGTGCCGTGCGATTTTTGAAGATTTGCGTGAAGCCGGTATCGACACTCTTCCGCTTTCTTTGAAGAAAATTACGGCTCCCGTTAACGTTTCGAGTGAAGATCAGACCTCTCAAGATCTGGTAAACACTTCAGCCAATGAAGAGACACTTGTGGATATTCAAGAGGATTTGGATAATTGCCAGCGTTGTGATTTACGCGAGGAAGGTCGGCAACCTGTCTTAGGGGTCGGAAATACAAATGCACGACTGGTTCTGGTTGGAAACGCTCTTGAAAGTCAGGAGGAGACCCAAGAGGAACCTTTTGCCGGTGCCGCAGGACAACTTCTGAATCGAATTTTATACGCGATGAAATTAAATCGTGAAGATGTCTATATCTGTAATCTGGTGAAGTGCCGAACACCGAACAGTCGGGCGCCTGAAAAGGCCGAGATTACCTCATGTGAATCTTTTCTGAAACGCCAGTTGGTCGCCATATCTCCTGAAATTATTATCAGCCTTGGATCGATAGCGACCCAAGCTCTACTCCAAATTGATGATCCGATTAGCAACCTGCGCGGGCGTTGGCAGAGCTACGCTGGTATTCCGCTGATGCCGACCTTTCACCCAGCATATTTATTGGTCAACCCTTCCGGAAAGCATCAGGTCTGGGAAGACGTAAAGCAAGTGATGCACCGTCTGCAAGATACTCAAGCGTAGTTTTAACTTTATATATCAGGCATCTGGTAAGTATCCCCGGCTTTGCCGGGGGATACTTACTGTAGATAGTCAGATCAGCCGCGCTGGAAGCTGAGATAGTAGTTGCGAATTTTACCATTCTTGAATAATGGTAAAATCAACAAGCTGCTGATCATTTTTATAATCGCTTGTCCCCATATTGCAGGCCAGATCGGCCCAAATGCCAGCAAGACAAAGATCAGAGAGTCGAGAGGTGTCGATATCAGGTTGCTCAGGATCAGCCGTTTTTCCAGACTGCCTTTCGTTCTCGTGTAAATCAACCAGTCACTGAATTCTGCAATGAAGAAAGCACTGAAAGAGGCCAATGCCAATTGTTGATTGAAGAGGAAGGTGATTATTGATGCTACCAACATCCATCCCCAACATCCAAACTTTCCGTACCTTTCCTGCATAAAGTCACGGGCCGAAAAAGTCAGTCCGATAGCCACTGCCCCGGCGGGGAACGTCAGCCCCAATACCGTGACAAGACCGAGACTGTTGACCAGAATATTTCCCAGGATAATGGACCCAAGATGAAAAGCTGCACTCATAAAACGGCCTTAAGAGGGGATTGAAGGTTACTTCGAATAGAATTCAACGATCATTTTTTCGTCTGCAACGGATTGGATCTCATCCCGAGATGGTAAGCGGTTGACTGTCACGGTCAGCGATGATTTATCAATTTTGAACCATTCTTTTTCAGTGAACCTTCGGCTTTCCTCAATATGGCTGGTGACCAGTACTTTAGATTTGTCTTTATCCCGCACACTAATCTGATCTCCCGCCTTCACCTGGAAGGACGCGATGTCGACTCTCCGGCCATTGACCAATATATGGCCGTGATTGATCAGCTGGCGTGCCTGCATCATGGTGCTACCAAGACCAGACCGGCAGACGAGACTGTCGAGTCGGGTTTCCAGCATGATGAGAAGGTTATCTCCCGTGACACCAGGCTTTCGTTGTGCTTTGTGAAACGCCCTGCGGAACTGTTTCTCCAGCAAACAGTAGCTGTGTCGCAGTTTCTGTTTTTCGATTAATTGAAGAGCATACTCCGACACCCTCCCTCGTCTTGGTTTGGGACCGTGTTGGCCGGGACCCTGATTGCGGCGCTCAAGTAGTAAGTCATACTTTGGGCTACCGAAAATGTTGACGCCAAAACGGCGCACGATTTTGCTTTTAGGACCTGTAAATTTAGCCATATGTTTTGATATCTCCGTATATTTTTGAAAACGGTTTTCATCCTTATTAAACATGACCATATTTGTCAACTATTTTCGTACACAGATGTTAATTCACATATTTGTGATCAGAAAATTTTATCGATTTAACAACTTTGGCTCAGGTTAAATTAGTTGGACTCGTTGGCGTGGAGTTTGATCGAGTTGTCAGGCCACTCATGGTATAAACTGTGTGGTCATTTTCATGCATCCAATGCAGTTTAATTGACGTTTTCTGTCACACTTGGCGAGTCATTATTAGATAGCAAAAGAACAAACTCAGCGCCTTTCATTCTTTTTTTCTGAATTTATTAGGGGTTTATCCGTGACACCATTTCTAGAAAAAATTATCAGTGCTGCAGCCGAAGGTGCTTTGGTGTTGACCTCGAACAAACGCCTGTCCCGCCATCTACAGGCAGCCTACGACCGTCAGATGCAGGCGTTGGGTAAGAAGGTCTGGCCGACCCCGCAAATTTTCAGTCTGGATGCTTGGTTCGATCGTATGATCGCTGAACTTGATGAGAGCTGGCGGATGCTACAGGGTCCACCCTTGAAGCGGCTCTGGGAACAAATTATCGAAGCAGATTCGAGCGGTAGCGAGAAAGAGTTGTTGCAGCTCTCTGCGACGGCTGAAAAGGCACGTCAGGCCGCGCAGCTGTTGAGTGAATATGGCCTCTTTCTCGAATCTTCATCTCTGACCGAGGATCAACGGGTCTTCAGCAAATGGCATCAGCGTTATAAAGAAATCTGTGTGGAACAGGGCTGGCTGGATCGCCCCGCCTTGACCGATCTGGTCTGTGATGCCCTGCAAACGGATAAACTATCTTGCCCAAAACGTTTGTTGCTGACAGGCTTTGATCAACTCAGTCCCATGTTGCTGAAGCTGCGTCAGCGGATTGAAGCCTGTGGTGGGGTGGTTGAGGAGATTCATGTTGATAACTCATCCGCAAGTCTTCCCGGGCTTTATCCCGCCAATGATCCACAACATGAGATGCAACAGGCCGCATGCTGGGCGCGAGGACTTCTGGAGCAGGGTGCCGAGTCGATTGGCGTTGTGGTGACCGATCTGCAGGCGCGGCGCAGCTCAATAGAACGCATCTTTCGCGATCAGATCGATCCTGAAGCAGTGCTGCGGCTCAATGAAGAGGAGACGATCTTCAGCCTGTCCCTCGGCGCACCTCTGATCGAGCAGGGCCCGATTTATGCCGCACTGGAAATCCTTGCGGTCGATTGGCAGTTGACTCTCGACCAGGTCAGTTTTCTGCTTCGTACCCCTTATCTGCATGCAAGCCTGAGCGAATCAGATATGCGTGCCACCTTCGATAGCCAGTTGCGCTCTTTTCGACAGCAGAGCTTCAGGTCTAAGAGCATCATCGAATTGGCTGCGCCTAAAGAAGTAGAAAAAAATGATAATGTGGCCCCGCGTAAAGGGATGGCTCCTCATTTTGCTGTTTGCCTGAATCGTCTGGTTGAGCAGGCCGCTGGGGGGAAACGTAAAATGCCGGGTGAATGGGCCACGCAGTTCGATGACACGCTGATCGAGGTTGGCTGGCCGGGGGAACGAAGTCTGGCGAGCAGCGAATATCAGATGATTAAGGCCTGGCGCGATAAATTGTTGCCTGCCCTGGCGTCACTCGATGCGGTATCGCCACCGGTTAAACGCTCTGTTGCACTCAGTATGCTGCGTCGCCTGGCAGCCGAGATCGAGTTTCAACTCGAAGCGCCGACCGGGCCGGTGCAGGTGGTCGGCCTGCTTGAGTCAGCCGGACTTGAGTTTGATCATCTCTGGGTGATGGGGATGATCGAAGATGCCTTGCCGAGCCCGGCGCGACCGAATCCTTTTTTACCGATAGCCCTGCAGGTTGCCGAGCAGATGCCGCATGCGAGCGCAGAACGTGAACTCCATTTTGCCCGACAGGTGGTCGCGCGGTTGAAGGCGGCAAGTCCCGCGACAATCTTCAGCTACGCCAAGCGTGCTGGGGATTGTGACCTGCGGCCCAGTCCGTTGATACATGACCTCCCGGCGGCTGAACCTGCCTTTGCTCCCGCGTCCGACCTGCGTACTCAGATGCTGGCCCATCCGGTCTCACTTGATGAGCTTAGCGATACGTATGGCCCCGCCCTTACGGCTGAACGGGCAGAGGGCGGCACCAGTATCCTCAAGGATCAGGCGCTTTGCCCGTTTCGCGCCTTTGCTCGCCATCGATTACAGGCTTATCGCTTTGATGAGGCCCAACCAGGGCTGGATGCAATGACGCGGGGTAATCTGCTGCACAAGGCCCTTGAATTCTTCTGGACAGAGGTCAAAGACCAGCGGACTTTGAATGCCCTGTCCGATAGGGAGCGCAGTGAGCAGATAGTGAAAGCGGTTGAACTGTCCCTTGACCATAGCTTCGCGGATCCCCGCGAGCGGCAATCCGCTCTAGTTGAGATTGAGCAGAGCCGCTTGCAGCGGTTGATCGACGAATGGTTGAGTAACGTTGAGCAGGTGCGCAGTCCGTTTGAAATAATCAAGCTGGAGGATGATCGTGTCGAACAGATCGGCCCCTTGCAGATCCGTACAATCATCGATCGCATCGATCGCCTCGAAGATGGCAGCCTGGTCATCCTTGATTACAAAACCGGCTCGGTCGAGGCCGAACTGCTGGTTGGTGAGCGTCTCCTTGAGCCACAGTTGCCGATCTATGCGATTAGCAACAGCGAGGCAGAGGCCGATGGCATCGCCTTTGCGCAGGTGCGCCGGGGGAGTTGCAAACTGATCGGTGTGGCACGTGAATCCTCCCTGCTGCCGAAGGTTGATGGTGTTGAGAAGCATAAAAAAGCCCAGGCCCTTGATCTGTCAAGCTGGGATGAGTTGCTCCAGCATTGGCGTCAGCAACTAGAGGCGGTCGCCGCGGATTTTGTTGCTGGCGTAGCCATGGTCGACCCGGTCGATTACAAGCATGCTTGCCAGTATTGTGATTTAACCGGTCTCTGCCGGGTTGCCGAAGCTGAAGTCAGTGGAGAGGAAGAATGAGCCAGCCGATTGCCGATCAGGCACAACGTAGCGCCGCGATCGATCCATCCCGATCCTTCATTGTTCAGGCTCCGGCCGGTTCGGGCAAGACCGAACTGCTGATCCAGCGTTATCTCGCCCTCTTGGGTCGGGTCGAAAAACCTCAGCAAATCCTGGCGATTACCTTCACGCGCAAGGCGGCGACCGAAATGCGCAACCGTCTGCTCGAGGCCCTGACTCTGGCGCAGGAAGAGTGCCCGGCTGAGGCGCACAAGGCGCATACCTGGCAGCTGGCCAGTCGGGCTCTGCAGCGCGATCAGGAATATGGCTGGAATATTTTGCACAACCCGGCCCTGCTGTCGATTCAGACCATCGACAGCTTTAACAGTTCACTGGTGCGCAAGATGCCCTGGCTCTCCCGTTTTGGCGGCTTGCCGGAGTTGGCTGAGGATGCCGATCAGCTCTACCTGAAAGCGACCGAACGCCTGCTGCAACGCCTGGGGACGGATCAGCCGGGGGGCAAACCGATCAAGCGTTTGCTGGCTCATCTGGATAACAGCATGAACCGTCTGCAGCAGATGCTGGTGGCGATGCTGCAGAAGCGCGATCAGTGGCTGCGGCATCTCTACGGTATCCGCGATACCGATCCCTGTGATCTGCTTGAGGCGGCGCTCGCGCAACTGGTCGAGAAGGATCTGACTGAACTTGCGGCGTTCGCTCCCCATGGGCTGTGCGAAGAAATTCTCGCCTGTGGACGGATTGCGGCGGCTAACCTGGCCCTTGGTAAAGATCGGCCGCTGCTCTACTTGACCGATCTCGACTGGATGCCGCGCGCAGAAAGTCAGCATTTGTCGATCTGGCAGGGGGTGGCCGATCTCCTGCTGGCCGGCGCCGGTACGCTGCGCAAGCCGGGTGGAATCAATGCCGGAATCGGGTTTGCGGCCTCCGACAAGGAGCCGCGGCAACGGATGCAACAATTGGTTGAGCAGTTGACCGCCTTCCCCGACTTTATTGAAAAATTGAATGCCTGCCGCAATCTGCCGGACGCTCAATACTCTCAGCAACAGCGGCAGATCTTAGGTTGCTTGATCGAGCTTCTGCCACTACTGGTGGGAGAACTATGGCTGGTCTTTCGGGTAGACGGACAAGCCGATTATGCCGAGATTGCGCTGATGGCCAATGCGGCCCTGGGGTCAGTTGAGGACCCGAGCGATCTGCTCCTGAAGCTCGACAATCGTCTGGAGCATATTCTGGTCGATGAATTTCAGGATACCTCCTGGATGCAGTATGGTCTGCTGAGAATGCTGACCGCAGGTTGGCAGGACGGTGATGGTCGCAGCCTCTTTCTGGTCGGTGATCCGATGCAGTCGATCTATCGTTTTCGCGAAGCGGAAGTCGGGCTCTTCCTTAAATCATTCGCAGGGCAACTCGGAGAGCAGGGACCTCAGCTTGAGCCGTTGCAACTCTGTTGTAACTTTCGTTCCCAGCAGGGGATCGTCGACTGGGTCAATCATACCTTTGCCGAAGTCTTTCCCCGTAAGGTTGACGCGGCATCCGGGGCGGTGCCACTTGCTGCGGCAACCGCTGTGCTTGAGTTGCTTGATCTTCATGCGGTCACTCTGACCGCCTTCAATGGACGCGATGATCAGACCGAGGCTGTGCTTGTCACTCAACTCGTAGAGACGATTCAGGCTGGAAATGCGGAGCACTCAGTCGCTATTCTGGTGCGTGGTCGTAGCCATCTGCCCGTTATCCTGCAACAGCTTCGTGAACAAGGTCTACGCTATCAGGCGCAGGATATCGAATACCTTGGCACCCAACCGGTCGCCCTCGATCTCCTCTGTCTGGCGCGGTCTTTGTTGCACTCTGCCGATCGCCTCTCCTGGCTGTCCCTGCTGCGTGCTCCCTGGTGTGGATTGACCCTTTCAGACCTACACATTCTGACTGAAGCGGATAAGGGTGCGACCATGCCGAGTCTCTTACGGGACGGTGACCGTTTGAAGCAACTGTCAGACGATGGACAACAACGGATTGCACGCATCTGGCCGATCCTTGAAAAAGGGATCAGTCGGCGTGGCCGCTTCCCTCTGCGAAATTTGCTGGAATCCTGCTGGTTGTCGCTCGGTGGTGCCGCTTGCTACGGTAAGGAAGGGGGCGAAGATGCCGCGCTGGTCTTTGAACTGATCGAAAATCTGCAGCGGGGCGGGGAGATGCCGACCCACGATATCCTGGAGGACGGGCTGTCGAAGCTGTTTGCTGTTCCCGACACAAAGGCCGATGGCCGCCTGCAGGTGATGACGATCCATAAGGCGAAGGGGCTCGAATTTGATCATGTGATCCTGCCCGGGCTCGGACGCGGTACGGCGGCGAACGAGAGCCCTCTGTTGCGCTGGCTTGAGCATCCGCAAGCCGGGCTGTTGCTGGCACCGATTGCAGCGAAAGATAGCGGTGAGCAGGACCCAATTTATCAATTTATCGGTCGGCTGGAACGTGAGAAGCAGGATCTGGAAGCCTCTCGTTTACTTTACGTTGCCGCGACCCGCGCCAAGCGACAGCTCCACCTGTTTGGTCACGCAAAGGCGAATAAAGAGGGTGCCCTGAAAGTAACGGCGGGATCTCTGCTGGCCAAGATTTGGCCGGTCATCGAAGATGAGTTTTGCCGCAAGCCGCTGGAGGCCGTTGAAGGGGGGGACCGCAGCCTGGATTTGAAATTGCGGCGTCTCCCGCTGAATTGGTCGATACCCCAATCTAAAGCCGCACCTGTTCCCGAGAATCAACAGGCAAACAAAGCCTCAGCACAGGCCGATGGGGTTGATGACAACCTACTGTTCACCGGCTGGGAGCAGCAGTCTCGGCGTCACGTCGGCACCCAGGTACATAGAATCCTGGAGCAGATTGCCCGGCAGGGGGCGGCTTGTTGGGTAGGTGCCGAATCGCGACAGTCAGATCATAAGCTGAGACGTCAATTGAGTGGGCTGGGTGTTCCGTCTCAAGATATGGATGTCGCCCTGCAATCTGTGCGGGAGGCCGTTAGCCAAACCTTGGCGAGTCAACGTGGTCAGTGGATTCTGCAATCCCACCCTGAAGGGGCCTGTGAACTTGAGCTGTCCGGTCAAATCGACGGGCAGGTGATACATGCGGTGATCGATCGAACCTTTGTAGACTCAACAGATGTTCGTTGGGTGATCGATTATAAAACCAGTGTACCTAGGACTGCTGAGAGTCTGGCGACTTTTGTGCAGCGTGAAACGGATCATTATCGTTTGCAGCTGGATGGCTATTCCAGATTGTTGAGCGCCATGGAACCTCAGCGTGAAATACGCTCCGCGCTCTATTTTCCGTTACTCGATCATTTTGTCGAGATATCTGATGAAACGAACTAATCTTTTATCTGTTTGTTTTTTGTGTTGCTACTCAGTGCTTGTGTTCAGCGAATCGGTTATTAAATGTTTCGTCAAATGGGTTATCTGGAATGTCTGAAAAATAGTCTGCGGCCAGCAGAAGATGCGTTTGCGTTACCCAGAGGATAGGGATTCGAAGTAAATCGGGTCGATTTAGAATCAAGACAATTTCAGTCCGCTATGATATCTTTCTCTACAACAATTTAATCCCACAACAGGAGTGTAATATGAAAAAAATGATTTTGATTGTTCTGACCCTGCTGATTTCTTTCCCCGTTGTTGCCACTGCGGGTGATGCAGAGCGTCGCCAGTTAGCTGAGCAGTTTCTAAATGTCAATAAGGTTAAAGATCAGGTCGATATGATGTATGAAAAGGTAGAAGGAATCATTATCTCTCAGATTGAAGCGATTGAGATTCCGGAAGAGCGTGAGAAAAACTTGCTAGCTATGCAGAAAATTGCCCGTGATCTTCTGTTTGAAGGCCTGAGTTGGGATAATTTGAAAGAGGAATATATTCAGCTTTATGCTGAAAGCTTCACCGAAGAGGAATTACAGGGGGTTATCGAATTCAGCAAGAGCCCATTAGGGCAGAAAATGGCCGAAAAGAGCCCAATTCTGATGCAGAAGTCGATGGAGATCGGTCGTCAACATGCGACGCAGGTGATGCCGCAGGTTCAGGTGGCGATTCAGGAATATATGAAAGAGAACATCAAGCAGACCGCAACTGAAGGCGAAAGTGACTCAGCGCCGAAAAAATAAAGCCGTACAGATTTGAAAGGTGATCACAGTATGGAACTCAAAACTGGATTTCGTCAACTTGTTGCTGATGCAGAAACCCGCGTGAAGACTATCTCTGTTGCTGAACTGCTTGATGCTGAACAACGTCAAGAGAGACTCTTGATCGACCTGCGTGATGTTCGTGAGTTGTGGCGTGAGGGGACGATACCTGGTAGCGCTCACGTGCCAAGGGGGCTGCTGGAGTTCTGGATCGATCCAGAAAGTCCTTATTTCCATAAAATGTTCGCTGAGCCGAAACCCTTGGTTCTCTTTTGTAATAAGGGTTGGCGTTCTGCTTTGGCTGCTGATGTCTGTCAACGGATGGGCGTAGAGAATGTCACCCATATTGAGGGCGGTTTTGAGGCTTGGGTCGAAGCTGGCGGGTCTGTAGAGAAAAAAGAAAAACGCTAGAATTTATGGGAATATTCTTCATTTTGTTTGGTTAACAACAGCCAGAAGAGCCACTTTTTAGATGAGGCTTTCTGGCTGTTTTCTTTTTTGGATTGTCGTCTGTTTGGTTTCGCAATCCTCCTATTTATAGATCCATGTTGTTATAATGAAGCTCAAAAAAATGCGCTGAGGTTAAATTTGAAGTTATTTTATCACTCCCTTGTAGCACGATTTTACGACCTGACGATGCAGAAGGTCGAACGCCTTTGCCTGAATCGCTGGCGGATCGAATTGTTGTCTGATTTAGATGGAGTGGTTTTGGAAGTTGGGGCCGGAACCGGAGCAAATTTACAACATTACTCACAAAATATCAGTCGACTGATTCTTTGTGAACCAGATCGGTCAATGCGAAAAAAACTTGAATTGAAGCTGCAAAATTCTCCACATCATACAGCGGAGATAAGTCCCTGTGCCGCGGAACGTCTCAATGTTGCCGATAATAGTATCGACCATCTGGTTTCGACCTTAGTTTTATGTTCGGTAACAGACCAACCGCAGTCAATGAGGGAAGCTTTTCGAGTGTTGAAGCCGGGGGGTAAATTGGTGTTGATGGAGCATGTTGCTGCGGATAGAAACAGCCGACTTTATTTCTGGCAGCATCTATGGCAACCCTTGTGGAGACGCGCTGCTTGCAACTGTCATCTGACTCGGCAGACCGGTCAACTCCTCGAAAGTGCAGGATTTGATCTTCATACGCGTGCTGAAATAATGCGCGGAGCCCCTTCAGTCGTATCTCCAATGATTGTGGGTTACGCGATACGCCCGTGAATAAAGAAGGAGTCTGTAATGGAAAATCGTTTGACTCAGGTTCATCGGTATTGGTTTGGTGACAGTGATAGCGACCTGGAAATTATCCGTCAAAAAGGGAAACTCTGGTTTGGTAAAGATGATCAGGTCGATCATTCCATAAGGGAGCAATTTTCAGATCTGATCACATTGGCAGCAAACCAGCGCATTAAGATGGATGGGCTGGATCCACATCTACAGTTGGCGGTGATCCTGCTTCTCGATCAGTTTACTCGTAATATTTACCGCAATGATCCAGGTAGTTTTTCTTCTGATCATTTAGCCCTCAGTCTGGCGAAGGACCTTCTCAGCCGTTCAGGTAATCTGCTTCGTCCGATCGAAAAGGTTTTTCTCTATCTTCCTTTCGAGCATTCTGAAGAACTTGATGATCAAGAGAAATCGGTAGCACTTTATCGAAGCCTTCACGAATCTGTCGCTGAAAATCTGCAAGAAGCTTTTGTCGGTTTTTTCGATTATGCTGTCCGCCATCACGATATCATTGTGCGCTTTGGCCGGTTTCCACACCGCAATATGATACTAGGCCGTCATTCAACACCTGAAGAAATTTCATTTTTATCCCAGTCGGGCTCGTCTTTCTGATGAGAATTTATTTTATGTGAAACAGTTGCCAGAAGTCTTACATAGAGATATATTACCCGTATGGTTATGTTTAGGGTTCAAGTTTTTGAGTTCTTTAGTGGGGGAGAAATCTATGGATCAATTAAAACAGTACCTGGAAGGTCGCTCGGAAGGTGTTTTGCGGCTTTTGGAAGGAGGAAAGCGGCGCGGACTCGAAGAGTTAAGGAAAGGGAACGGCCACGGGTCACAAAAGGATCTCTTCGAACTAGTTGCTGCTTCCCAGCATGCTTTTCTGGAGTTACATCATCGCTGTCTGACTGCTGTACATTGTGACCATGTCGATACGGTGCGGGACATTACGCTAGACATCCAATATTTACTCTATATCTTCAGCCGTCAGGTTTATGACTTGGCATTTTCCAGCAAAGAAGTTGACGCTTCACCGGTCAGCTTCCCACCTCCTGAAGCCTATTCAAGGCATTACCCTGGCTCCGGTCCAGAGGGGACAGAGCTCTCTGCTCTCTTCAAAACCTATTTTGGTGAGACAGTTTATTCAAGTGAAAAGTCAACGATGCAGTTTGGTTCAAGTCTCGATTTAGCCCGTAAGGAGCGCATGCATCATATTCTTCTACACGCCAGTCATGCCTGAACAGACGTTGCACTTGTAAGGTCCTCGCATAAAAAATGGCGAAACCCCATCTCAGTGATTCAAATGTGCTCTTTAACATGCCAGAATAGCTGCATGTTAAATATACGTTGTGCCATACGCGTTGAGGGGACCGTCCAGGGGGTCGGTTTCAGGCCATTTATCTATCGCATAGCTCATGAAAATGCGTTGTGCGGTTGGGTGTTGAACGATAGTGGGGGAGTGCGGATTGAGGTTGAAGGGCCGCAGGTCGATGTCTCTCATTTTATCGCTACGATTCGTCGTGACCTCCCACCACTTGCCTCTATCGGGCGTTTGGTTATCGAAGATATTCCTGTCGTAAAAGAAGCTGGCTTTACGATTATTGAGAGCCAGCAATCATCACAGCAAACAACTCAAATTCCACCCGATACATACGTTTGCCCAGATTGTCTGAGTGAGCTCTTCGATCCTCAGGACAGGCGCTTCCGTTACCCCTTTATCAACTGCACGAACTGTGGTCCGCGTTACAGCATTGTGAGCGGAGTCCCTTATGATCGGCCTTTCACGACTATGGCCGATTTTTCAATGTGCGAACACTGCCAGAGCGAATATGGAGATCCTGCCTCACGACGTTTTCATGCCCAACCGAATGCCTGTGCGGACTGCGGTCCGGTTTTAAGTCTACATGATCAGGAGGGAGGTCCTGTCGAAAGTTCTGACCCCTTAAGTGAAGCGATCAGCCTGCTGAGGCGCGGTGAGATCCTTGCTCTCAAAGGCCTGGGCGGTTTTCACCTCGCGGTTGATCCACAAAATAGTGAAGCCGTTGTTCGTTTACGAAAGCGTAAATTTAGAGATGAAAAACCGTTTGCCCTGATGGCGAAAGATATCGAGTCGGCCGAGATTTTTTCAAAAATTAATCCCGTAGAAAAGAAGTTGCTGGAATCTGTCGAGCGGCCGATTGTATTGCTCGAGAAAACCCCCGATCAACTGTTGATCTGCGATCTCACTGCGCCGAAAAACCGTTATCTGGGGGTGATGCTCCCCTATACACCACTCCATTATCTATTACTTGAGGAATTTCCTGCTCTTGTCATGACCAGCGGTAACCAGAGCGATGAGCCTATCTCTTATGGTGATGAAGATGCTTTTCTACGCCTGAAGGGGATTGCCGATGGCTTTTTGTGCCACGATCGACGGATTCAGACTCGGACCGATGATTCGATAGCCAGAGTGTTGGCCGGGGAACCGTTATTGTTGCGGCGTTCGCGTGGTTATGTGCCGCGTGCGGTTAAGCTACCCCATGAACAGTTGCCGGTGTTGGCGGTCGGAGCGGAACTTAAGAACACGATCTGTCTGACATCTGCCGATCGTGCAACCCTGAGTCAGCATATTGGTGATTTGAAGAATCAATCAGTCCTCGATGCACTGCAGCAGGCTGCAGAGCATCTGCAACAATTGTTGGATGTTCATCCACAGCTTGTTGCCCATGATTTACACCCCGATTATCTATCGACTGCTGTCGCTCAACAGATGATCGATCTGCCCAAGCTGGCCGTACAGCATCATCATGCTCACCTTGCCAGCTGTCTGGCCGATAATGGACGAGATGACACGGTGATCGGGGTTATCTTCGACGGTGTGGGTCTGGGGACTGATGGGCAGATCTGGGGCGGTGAGTTTCTGGTGGGAGATTTTGGTGGTTTTGAGCGCGTTGCTCATCTGGCAGATTTGACCATGCCCGGGGGGGATGCTGCCACTCGTGAACCCTGGCGCATGGCCCTCAGCCTCCTGCATGCCACTTATGGCGGCAACCTGCCTGAACTCATGGTTCTTGATTCAATCCCCGCTGCTGACAAGAGACTCTTGTTGCAAATGATTGAGAAGGGGATCAACTCTCCCTTAACTTCTAGTTGTGGCCGGTTGTTTGACGCGGTCGCGGCACTGGCTGGATTGCGTCAGGTCGTGAGTTATGAAGGGCAGGCTGCTCTAGAGCTGGAGATGTGTCTGGAGAATGATCCTCAGCTGGAACCATACTCCTTTACCCTGCTCAAAGAGGACCATGAAATTATTATCGATCCCCGCCCGATGACGAGAGAATTGGTCGCAGACCTGCAACAAGGAAGAGCGGCCGGTATTATCAGTGCCCGGTTTCATAATGGTCTTGCCGAAGCGGTTCTGCAGGTCTGCCGGAAACTTCGTGACGAGCGTGGCTCTCTACCGGTAGCGATTTCGGGCGGTGTTTTTCAGAATGCTTTTTTGACTGAAAAGGTGAATCAACTTTTGACAACAGCTGAATTCGAAGTTTTGCGCCACAGGCAAGTTCCACCTAATGATGGCGGCCTCTCCCTGGGTCAGGCAGTGATAGCTGGGCATCATCTGCGCAACCGTTAGAAACTAAATCATCAGATCGTTGATCAATCGAGGTAGCAGTTCGTCGATCGGACGAATGCCTGAATTTATCACATCTGCAAGCGGCGTCAGCTGCATCTTTGAATTTTTCAGCCCGAGCATTTTTCCTTTTTCTCCCGCCAACAGATTTTCGACTGCCGCTTGACCGAAACGTGCGGCGAGTAGCCGGTCAAAAACTGTCGGCGAACCTCCACGTTGGTAGTGACCTAAAACTATGGTGCGGGTTTCAAATCCAATTCTATCCTTAATCTCTTCAGCAATCTGCTGAGCATTACCGGCACCTTCGGCAACCATAATGATTGAGTTACTACGCCCTTGTTGATAGCGCCGCCGCAATTCTTGACAGATGTCATCAAGGTCATATGGCTCTTCGGGAATTAAAGAATATTCTGCTCCGCAGGCGATGGCAGAGACAACTGCCAGATAACCGCAGTTGCGGCCCATGGTCTCAACGAAAAATGCGCGATCATGGGAGGATGCGGTATCTTTTATGTTGTCGACTGCGCGGACGATATTGTTGAGTGCCGTATCAACACCGAGGGCCATGTCGGTAAAGGGAATATCATTATCAATAGAAGCTGGTATGCCGATAACAGCAGTTCCCTGTTGTGCGAGTGCCAGAGCGCCGGTGAGGGAACCATCGCCTCCGAGTACGATCAAACCCTCAACCCCCATCCCAATGAGATTTTCTGCGGCTAATCGTTGCCCCGAAGGCTCGCGCATCTCTTTGCAACGAGCACTCTGAAGAAAGGTCCCGCCACGTTGCAGGACATTACTGACTGATTTTGTACTTAAAAGCTCGTAGTGCCGGTCGATCAGGCCCTGAAAGCCTTTTTGAATTCCAATGACTTCAATGTTCGCAGCAAGGCCAGCTCTTACAATTGCGCGTACCGCAGCGTTCATCCCTGAACAGTCTCCACCACTTGTTAATACAGCTATGCGTTTCATTTTTTTTCTTGCTCCATTCCAGAGTTTCTTTGAAAGTTGAATCATATCGCAGAATTACTTTCTTTGCTTGTGGTCGAGTTCGCTTTTGACTGGAGAATTGTAGGATAATAGATATAAAGGTAGAGATTTTAGAGTTGAAATTTATAGGAGCCATGAATATTAAAAATATCAAAAAGTTGGTTGACGACTTCCGTGAATCTGCTACTGTTTGAGCGCATAGTTAGAGACTTCTTAGAACTCAGGGATGAGTTAGCGCCTGTCGAAATACAGGCAATTCGCACAGGGATAGGGCCTTAAATGAGTACTCAAATACCGAAAATTCTACCGATCTACCCTCTCAAAGAGCATATCGTTTTTCCATATATGGTCATACCGCTCTTCTTTCCACGTGAGGCTATTGTTGTTATCGAAGAGGCGATGAAGGATAGCCAGATGATCGGTGCGGTTTATTGTCCCGGTCCGAAGAATGTTTGTGACTTTGACGAACATCCCCGGATCGGTACTGTTTGCAAAATAAATCAACTGGTCAAATTTACAGATGGTGGTGGCAAGGTCACAATCGAAGGGGTGCAAAGATTTATTATGCACGCGCCGGTTGAAACCAATCCATGTCTGAAAGCGACGATTGAACTAGTGATCGAAAAAGAGGAGCGCGGCCTGGTGGTTGATGCTCTGGTTCAGAGTGTCAATGCGCTCTTGAAAATCGCCCTGGCATATGGCCGACCACTCCCTGAAGACGTATTGAAGATGATTGATCGGATTGAGGATCCGGGACGCTTAGCTGACCTTATCACCGTTTATCTTGGTGTGGATCCAAGTGCCCAACAGGAGTTGCTTGCTATTCTTGATCCGATTGAGCGACTCAAATCGGTTTACATGCATCTGACGACCGAAGTTCAGAAGATGCAGGTTAAGGGGGAGATTGACCAAGAGATTAACAAGCGAATTGGCAAGGGTCAGAAAGAGCAACTGTTGCGTGAACAGATGAAGCAGATTCAACAGGAGCTTGGAGACCAGGATCCACGCATGGCAGAAATAAACGAGCTACGCAAACGGATCAGAATCGCTGACATGCCTGATGATGTTTTGGTGGTTGCCGAAAAGGAACTCCGCCGCCTTGAACAGATCAATCCTGCTTCTCCAGAATATACGGTTTCACGAACTTATCTTGATTACCTTTGCAACATCCCCTGGCAAAAAGGGACTCAGGACAGTCTCGATATCAAGCAGGCAGGTCGGGTTTTAAATGAGGATCATTATGATCTGAAAGAGGTGAAACAAAGAATCCTGGAATATTTGGCCGTTCGTAGCCTTAAGGCAACGACTAAGGGCCCAATCCTCTGTTTCGTAGGTCCTCCCGGGGTAGGAAAGACCAGCCTTGGCCGTTCGATTGCGCGTGCAATGGGTCGTAAATTCATAAGAGTTTCCTTGGGTGGCATGCGTGACGAAGCTGAGATCCGTGGACATCGGCGCACCTATATTGGCGCGCTTCCGGGGCGGATTATTCAGGAAATCTGTCGGGCTGAATCGAACAACCCGGTGTTTATGCTGGATGAAATTGATAAGATCGGTCAGGACTTTCGTGGTGATCCTTCTTCTGCTTTGCTTGAGGTTCTGGATCCAGAGCAGAATGACAGCTTCAGTGATCATTACCTGGATGTCCCCTTTGATCTTTCAAAGGTTATGTTTATCACGACCGCAAATATCATGGATCCTATTCCAAGTGCATTGCGTGACCGCATGGAAGTGATCCGGTTAAGTGGCTACAGTGATGAAGATAAAGAGCAAATTGCCTATAAGTATCTGATTCCAAAGGAGATTGAAGAGAATGGATTGGCAAATCATCCGCTCGAATTTGCTCCTGACGCGGTGCGCAAAATTTTACAAGATTATACGCGTGAGGCCGGAGTCAGAAATTTCGAACGAAAAATTGCAACGGTATGCCGCAAGGTGGCATTTGATGTTGCACAAGGGAATGATGCTCGCAAAAAGGTTGTGGGTGCAGATATTGAGAACCTTCTTGGCCCCTGTACCTATTTTACCGAGGTCGCGGGTGAACGTGATCGAATTGGAGTTGTGACCGTACTAGCCTGGACAGAGGCCGGTGGCGACATCCTCTTTATAGAAGTCGCTCGAATGGCTGGGAACAAGGGTTTGACCCTGACCGGCAGCCTCGGCGAGGTGATGCAGGAATCAGCAAAAACTGCATTAAGTTATGTTCGTGGACATGCCGAACTGTTTGGGATTGAAGAGGGTTTTTTTGAGAAGAGCGATCTGCATATTCATGTTCCTTCCGGGGCCATACCAAAAGATGGTCCCTCGGCTGGAGTCACTATCGCAGTGGCGATCATTTCACTGCTAACCGGTCGTGCGGCGCGGCGTGATGTTGCGATGACAGGTGAATTGACTTTAACTGGTCGTATTTTGCCGATAGGTGGGGTTAAGGAGAAGCTTCTCGCCGCCCGCCGTGCCGGAGCCAAAACCGTTTTGCTGCCGATTCGTAACCGTGAACATCTGGCTGAAATGGACGAGCATCTCCTCAAGGATTTAGATGTACATCTGGTTGAGCGGGTTGACGAAATTGTAGCGCATGCTCTGCTTCCTTCCGTACAAAGCTCTGTAAATATAGATGAAGTTGAAATGGTGCCGCCGGGAGCATCTTCCTAGCCATATCTACCAGAGAATATAAAAACTTATTTATTGGAATCCCTGCAGCTATAGCCTGTGGAGATTTCTCTTTTTGTACCATGGCTACGGTTATGAGTTTTTAAAGGAGCTGAAAATCAGGGAATGCATTTTTCAGGATTTCGCTTCTACTTGAATAGTCTGATCGTCGTCTAGCCAGCGCGCTGCAGGATGGGGTAGTATTCGTATAAGTATTTACCCTTCCTGCTTTTCTTATGTTGAGGTATGGCATGTATCGCTTGATCTGTTTCCTGAGTTTATTTCTTCTGTTGAGCCAACCCCTGTATGCTGCGCATCTTGCCGAGCGGGTTCACGAAGAACATTTTGAGAATGGACTGACCCTTTTGATGCTTGAGCGGCACGATGCACCGACAGTCAGCGCCTTTATCAGCTTTCGGGTTGGTGGTGCCAATGAAGGGGCCCAGAATCGCGGGATTGCTCATCTGTTAGAACATATGTTGTTCAAGGGGACCAAGACCCTTGGGACCAAAGATTATGTGGCTGAGAAACCGTTGCTTGATCAGATTGAAATCGTTGGGAGTCGAATTGATCTGCTGAAAAATACTTCAGTCATTGATCAGAAAGAAATTGAGGTCTTGCGGGCTCGCTTGAAAGATCTTCAACAGGAACATAAGCAGTATGTAGTTAAGGATGAATTTTCACGTATTTACTCGGAGAATGGCGGTGTTGGTTACAACGCATTCACCAGTAAGGATCAGACAACTTATTTGATCTCCTTGCCATCTAACAAGCTGGAGCTATGGGCCTCAATTGAGTCGGATCGGCTGCAGAATGCAGTCTTACGTGAGTTTTATACCGAACGCGAAGTGGTACGTGAAGAACGGCGGCGTTCCTACGAAAGTAACCCTTCCGGGCTTCTCTACGAGGCTTTGATCTCTAACGCCTACACTGTCCACCCCTATCGAAATCCGGTGATTGGCTGGGACTCAGATATTGCCAACCTCTCTCTTGAAGAAGCTCGCGATTTTTTTAGTCGTTATTATCGGCCGGTTAATATGGTGATTACTCTGGTCGGTGATTTTAAATCAGAAGAGGCTTTGGCACTGGTTAAGAAGTATTTCTCTAAGATTCCAGCTGGTACCCCCGTCCCTCAGGTCGTTGATGTTGAGCCACCACAGCGTGGTGAAAAACGAATTATGATCAATTTTGATGCTGAACCCAATGTGTCGATCGCTTTCCATAAACCAGCAATGCCGCATCTGGATGACTATTGTGCCGACTTGCTGATGAATATTCTTGCTGGCAGCCCGACCTCTCGTTTATATAAACGGCTGGTTGTTGAAGAACAGTTAGCCAGCAATGTCGAAATTTACGGTGCCCCGGGCAGCCGCTATAACAATCTGTTTGTCGTCGAAGCGACTCCCCGTCACCCACACACAGTTGCAGAGGTTGAAGCGGCAATCTATGAAGAGCTGAATAAGCTTAAAAGCGAGCCGGTTTCCTCTACTGAACTGAAGCGTGCCCGTAATCGATTGGTTACCGATAACCTGCGTCAGATGCGCAGTAATAATGGCCTGGCCAGATTACTTTCAAGTTACGCTGTGATTGGTAGTTGGCAGTATCTGACAGATTATGCAGAAAAGATTGAAGCTATCGATCCCCCAAAGTTGATCGCTTTTGCTAATCGTTATCTAACGGCTACGAATCGGACAGTGGCTATATTGCAACGTGAGGTGGAAAAATGAGGTTACTTTTAACGACCACCCTGTTGTTGATGCTTACCGCCTGCAGTGCCTCAACCCTGCCGCAACAGGTTCGCCCCGATGCTTTAAGCTTTCCTGAGTTAGAGTTTGAGTTTCCGCAAGTCGAACATCTAACCCTTGATAATGGCATCGAAGTTTATCTTCGGTCAGACCATGACCTTCCTTTGGTTGAAATGACCACAATGATCGGCGGTGGTTCGATTTACGATCCAGCCGAGTTGACCGGTCTATCAGATCTGTTTGTTGCGGGATTGCAGACTGGTGGGGCAGGGGAGCGGTCGCCACAAGAACTTGAAGAGACTCTCGAGAATATGGCTGCTGATCTGGCGGTCACCAGCAGCTCTTACGCCTATACGATCGATATGTCGATGCGGCGACAGGACCTGGTTCAGAGTGTTGATATCCTGGCGGATATTTTACGCGAACCCAAATTTGAACAGCAACGAATCGAAGTCGCTCGTCAGGGCTTAATTGAAGGAGTACGTCGCCGCAACGATGATCCTGGTTCTATCGCTGGCCGCACACTGGCTCAGTCAATCTACCGTGATCATCCTTTTGGTCGTGTCGCTAAGAAAACGACTCTGGCCCAGATTCAGCGTGAAGATCTGCTACGTCTGCATCAGACCTATTTTCAGCCGAATAACACGTCGATCGCGGTCTCTGGTGATATCAGTCTCGATGAACTGAAAACCTTGTTAGTGCAGTCAATGGGGGGATGGGAGACGACAGGACTTCCAAATCTTGTTCCCCCTGCGTTACCAGAGATGGCGCAAAAAGGTGGGATTTCAATAGCGGATAAGGATATCCCGCAAACTACGATCATGATCGGCCAGCCAGGTATCGATAAGAACAATCCTGATGCGATGACACTTAAAGTTGCGAACTATATCCTGGGTGGTGGCGGTTTTAACAGCCGGATGATGCGAGAAATTCGTTCAAATCGCGGTTTGACCTATTCTGTCTACTCCTACTTTCAGATCGGCCGACTTCTCCCTGAGTTGTTTATTGCTAAGTGTGAGACTAAATGTGATTCTACCCTTGAGGTCGTTAGTTTGATGCGGGCACAGATGCAGGAAATGATCGATATGCCGGTATCTGACAGTGAGATACAGACAGCCAAGGAGAGTCTGATTAACAGTTTTGTTTTTGCGTTTAATAATAGTCATTCGATAGTTACCCGCAAGCAACGGCTCGATTTTTACGATTATCCGCCAGATTATATGCAGTCATACCGACAAAAGATTGCTGATGTCACGACTGAAGATGTGCAACGGGTCGCCAAGAAATATCTCCGTCCCGATCAATTGCAGATTGTCCTTGTTGGTCGTCGCAATGACTTCGAACAGGATCCGGCGGCAGCTTTGGGGATGCCGGTCGAAAATGTCGATCTTGGAGTAGAATAGTTGTTTGAAGGTCAACTGAGCGTCTCGTTCTGTGTGAGCTAGTTTAAATAGGGAGTAGGCAAATTTTGCTTACTCCCTATTTTTTAGTAAATTAGATCCCCTGATTCGGTTATTGATCTAGCCATTTATTACTTTCAAACCTAAAACAAATGTGGCATTATCTTAACGCTTTGTTATTTATCAAGTTTATTTTTACCCAGATACTCGGAATAGTCCGATCGTCAACTAATGAAGCAGATTTTGCTGAGATTTTTCTAGCTCAGGATTGAGTAATGAACACAAAGAGGAGGCGTTGTGATAAAAATTTATAAATTTCTGATGGTCTTGCTGCTGCTGTTGTTATTTGGGTGTGGGACACAGGATGGTGCGACTACAACTCCTGTGGATACAACTCCTGTGGAGGTCCCTCCAGTCGTGTCCGATGTCTTCCTGGTTGAAGTTTTGGCAGGCCCGCAAGTGCTCAGCTTTGGCGCGACCTCTACCATAACCGTAAATTTATTCAATTCTGGTGGACAACTTATCACCACCGAGGCCAACACGGTTACCTTTAGCCTTAGTAACAGTCTTGCTTCCATGATACCGATTGTCTCAACCACCACAGGCACCCTGTCGACGCCGCTGACTGCCGCAAGTACTGTCGGCGATGTTATTGTTACCGCGACCTCTGGTTCTATATCTGGTAGCGTCACCATCCAGGTCGCAGATCCAACCCAGGCGGTTGCAAATTCAATATCAGTGTCAGCGAGCCCTACAAGTGTAACGGTCGGGGGGACTGTTAACGTTCAGGCTGAGGTTCGCGACACTTCTAACGCTCTGATGCCGGATGGGACGGTGGTGAATTTCGCGATAGATAATTCCGGATTGGGATCGATTTTTTCGTCGGCAACGACCATCAACGGTATTGCTCAGGCAACCTTCTCCGCTAGCGATACTGGCTCCGGTAACGTGACTGTTACTGCGACATCGGGACTCGCCACACCAGGCACGGCAACTATAGGTGTCCTTGCTGCGGTGGCTGGTAGTATCGAGTTTCTTTCGGCGGATCCGCGTTTTGTGGTTCTTCAGGGATCGGGTGGTGTGGAAACCTCCCTAATCAAATTTTTGGTTAAGGATGTTGCGGGGCAACCCGTTAACGGCAGCAAATTGGTGAGTTTTACCCTGTCGGGCCCTAACGGTGGCGAGTCTTTGACTAGTTTGTCATCTTCTACTGTGAATGGGATTGTCGAAACGATCCTGAACAGCGGCACGATTCCGGGTACCGTGACAGTGATTGCGACTGTTGTCGATAATCCATCGCTGAAAACATCGAGTGGTGTAATTGCTGTTGGTGGTGGAGTGCCCTCCGCAGGGCATTTCTCCCTGTCGACGAGTGTTAAGAATCTCGAAGGTTTTGCCTTTGATGGGATAACCGCTGATATTACGGCGCGCATTGCTGATCGCTACGGCAACTTTAATGTTTTGGATGGGACTTCGGTTTCTTTCTCTTCTGAATGTGGCGCAATCGACGGATCTGTAAGTCTTGATGTCGTAGGGGAGGGGACGGTCGTATTCAGAACCCAAAACCCCGATCCGCAAGATGTCGATATCTACACCGGCGCAGCTGCGGCGAACTGTGATGTTTGCGCTGTTGTAAATAGCAGGATTCTGACCTATGAGACTATTTTCGGGGCAGGCTTGATCACCAACGGCAACAACCCGCGGGATGGTCTGTGTACGATTATTGCCGAGGTTGGCGGCGAAGAGGAGTTCACCGATGCCAACGCTAATGGCACCTACGACTCTGGCGAGACATTTGAAGATACTTACGATGATACCCACCTTGAAAAAGATGATGATAACTTTGATATCCTGCCAGCAGATGAAGCCGCAGGAACTCCTTATGATTCGACCTTCGAGGACCTGATTGTCGACAGGAATTTGGATGGTATCTTTGATGGTCAGAATGGTGCATGGGATGATAATAAGCGGATTTCCAGCCCGATCAAGTTGTTGATTACTGGGAGTCCAATCATTGTACTGTCGCGCAGTTCGGTTACCGTTGCTGACGGCACCAGTGAGACCGTTTTTTATTCGGTGCATGATTTGAACTTCAATACCCCGATCGTTGGGACTACGGTGGCTGTTAGCTCCGATGTCGGTAGCCTCAGCGGGACTGATTCAGTTACTATTCTCGACACCTCTGTCCCTGGGCCAATTGTTAATTCGGTCACTATTACCGATGACAGCCCAGGGGACGCTGACCTTCCGAAGGTCGGAACTTTAGAGGTTACGGTTAATTGGCTGGGGAGTACCTTCCCATTCTCGATTCCGGTTACGGTTGACTGATAGGTACAGTTTTTATGCTGTCGAAAAGCCCTGCATCTTTTGATGTGGGGCTTTTTTTGATCTTTTTCCAATTTCCTAGGTAAAATTTAGCCGGACATAACCATTGACAAGTGCCTCACCGAATAGTTACCTTAAAGTAACTATTCGGTGAGGCACTTCTATGCAGATACTTACGTCGCGTCAACAGCAGGTCCTTGATTTTATTGCTCTCTTTCTGCAACAGAATGGCTATGCCCCGACCTTGCAGGAGATCGCAACGCATCTCAGGGTGCGCGGAAATTTGGGAGTGATCCGGCACCTGTCGGCGCTGGAGAAGAAGGGTTTTCTTGTCCGCAGTCGGGGCCTCTCGCGTGGGATTGTGCTCGCTGGCCGCTCGACCTCGGCCTTGTCGCTGCCATTGGTTGGCAGCGTCGCTGCGGGGGGCTTGACGGAGGCGCTGGAAGACATTGAGGGGCACCTGTGCGTCGATCCGTCGCTGGTGCGTGGCGAGGGCTCCTTTGTCTTGCGGGTCAAGAGTGATTCAATGATCGAGGTTCAGATTGCGCCCGGTGATCTGGCGATTATTCGGCCGCAAGCCACTGCGGAGAATGGAGATATTGTGGTCGCTATGCTCGATGGTGAGGCGACCTTAAAACGGTTCTTTCGCGAGCGGGGGCGCATCCGGCTGCAGCCGGAAAATTCCTCTTTGCAGCCAATTATTCTGCGCCCCGAGGATGGAGAGGTTCGCATCCTCGGTAAGGTAACTGGAATCATTCGGGCGTTGGAGTAAATCGTGACTACCTGCAACGTTAACATTCGAGTTGGAGTCATTCACGGTCCAGGCGGACGTATTCAACCGGTCTGGTTTGATCTGAACCGGCGTAAGTATCGTATTCGTGAGATTACGAACAGCTGGCGTGAGCGGAGTGGTACAGTCGAGCTTCTCCATTTTCATGTCACTGATGACGGCGCGCTTTATGAGTTGATCTATAATTTGACCAGTGGCTGTTGGAGTCTGCAACAGGTGGAAGCCTTATGACTCAGCGGCTGATTATGCATATCGACATGAATGCTTTTTTTGCTGCAGTCGAACAACAATCTAACCCTGCTCTGCGCGGTCAGCCGGTGGCCGTGGTCGGTAGTAAACAGCGTACCATTATCCTGACGGGCTCGTACGAGGCGCGTCGTTTTGGGGTCAAGACCGGGATGACCCTTTACGAGGCACGACAGGCTTGCTCGCAATTGCGACTGGTGGTGGCCAATAACCGCTTATATACCCATGTCTCTTCCGGAATTATCCAGATCTTTCGCGATTACACCCCGCTGGTCGAAGTCTTTTCGATCGATGAGGCTTTCCTCGATATCGCGGGCTCACTCAAACTCTATGGCGGTGTCCAGCGCATTGCTTACCTGATCAAGTCGCGGATCAAGGTTCGTTTTGGAATAACCTGCTCGGTGGGGATTGCACCGAATAAATTACTCGCCAAACTGGCCTCCGAGATGCAGAAACCGGATGGTCTGACGATTATCGCAGCAGATCGGATGGCTGAGGTTCTCGAAGATTTATTGATCGGCGAACTCTGCGGAATTGGGCGTAAGACTGAGCGCAAATTGAATCAGTTGGGAATTGTAACCTGTGGGCAGCTGGGGCGCTTTCCGGTCTCCGTGCTCAAGGCTCATTTTGGGATTGTTGGTAAGCGGCTGGCGCTTATGGGACAGGGGGTTGATAGCTCGCCTGTGGTGCCGGAGGAGAGGCAGCCTGAGATCAAGACTGTCGGCCATAGCATGACCTTAAAGCGGGATGTTCATGAGCGCGCCGAGATTGCCCGTTTTCTTCTGCAACTCTCTGAAATGGTCGGTCGCCGTGCTCGGCGTTATGGAGTGACCGGTCGTACCGTGACTTTGACTGTGCGCTACGCAGACTTTTCGACTTTCAGTAAGCAACAGGTTCAGGCTGGAGAAATCTCTCTTAGTGAACAGATATATTGTGCCGCGCTCAAGATTCTCGATAGTCTGTTATTGACTCACCCTGTCCGGCTACTCGGGGTGCGGTTGTCTAATCTTCAGCATCGTGAACGCCAATTACTGCTCTTGCCTGAAGAGCGTCGTCGCCAGCAGTTGAGCGCAGCTCTCGATCAGGTCAATGATCGTTATGGTGAGTTTACCTTGATGTCGGGAAATCTGCTGCGGGTCAAGGGGAAGGGGAGTCATGTCATCTCCCCGGCCTGGCGACCGGAGGGGATCCGCAATGTTGGTGTGCAGTAGTCTCAGGATTCTTGATTAATATGCTGGAGCAATTCGGCCACGAGTTGTTTCTGACTCTGATTGGAGGTTGAAACCTGAGTGAACTTATCGTAGGTCGTAGCGCGTTGCTCCAGAAGCTCGATAATTTTCTGTAATGGATTTGGGTCTTTCAGGAGCGGGCGGGTTCCGGGTTGCAGGGAAATTCTTTCAAGGATCTCTTCTGGGGTGGCGACCAGGCAAAGGATCTGACCGGTCCGTCCTAAAGCTGCAACATTCTCCGGGTTTATCATTAGCCCTCCGCCGGTGGCGATGACCAACTCCTGGCGGTTTGCGAGTTCCTGGGCCAGTTTTGCTTCAATGTTACGGAATTTCGTCTCCCCCTCATCCCGGAAGAACTCTGCAATAGTCTTATCGAGGCGTTCTTCGATCAACTGGTCTGTATCAATGAATTCGTAACCAAGCTCTCCAGCGAGCATGCGCCCGAGAGTGCTTTTGCCTGTCCCCATAAAGCCAGTGAGGATGATGTTCTTCTTGGTCATATCGCGGTTCCCGATGAGGAAGGTTGCATCTGTGCGCTGAAAATAGGTAAAAGCCGTGGCTCTGTCAAGCTAACTTGGTGACGGCTGGCGGGGATATTGTTACTCAACTAACATATATTTTATTAATAATCACCTTATTTACTTGGCTTGGCAGCGCTTTTTTGGCATACTCGCTCGGTTTTGCAAAAACAACGATTTATAAAGGGTTTAGCTTATGTCGCAAGAAATTCGTAACATCGCAATTAT
>JAJRQB010000058.1 GCA_024280485.1 Deltaproteobacteria bacterium | reverse complement strand
GGCTGGCAGATAATTCTGACCTGACCCACTGACTTTTCTGCCACTTTCCACCCTCTTAAGTAAACTGAAGGAGTCTGCCTTGGATCTGGTACTTCAAGCTGGCCCGGTTGTTAAGCTGGTCCTGCTTATATTGCTCTACTTCTCCCTGGTTTCCTGGGGAATCATCTTTTACAAGTTTAAAACTATTCAACAGGCCATCCGTGAGTCGGAGCGTTTCCTCGATTTTTTTTGGGAGAAGAAACGTTTCGACACCATCGGTCAGGGGATCAAGGATTTCACCCAGACCCCGCTGGCGATCCTGTTTCGTGAGGGTTATCACGAACTCTTGCAGCTTAAAAAACAGAACCGCCCCGAAGAGGCTCGTGAGATGTCGGCCGATCTTGGTGGTCTCGGCAATGTGTCACGTGCCTTGCGGCGGGCGACGACTCAGGAGACCCAGCGCCTTGAAAAATATCTGACTTTTTTGGCGACGACCGGCTCGACTGCCCCCTTCATTGGTCTATTTGGAACCGTCTGGGGGATCATGGATGCCTTTCATGGTATCGGCCAGACCGGTAGTGCCTCGTTGGCAGTTGTTGCGCCGGGGATATCTGAAGCGCTGGTCGCGACTGCGATCGGTCTGGCTGCCGCGATCCCCGCAGTTATGGGCTATAACCATTTTCTCAACAAGGTTAATATTCTGGTCGGCGAGATGGACAACTTCAGTCAGGAGTTCCTCAATATCGTCGAGCGGATGGAGCGGGGTTAGGCGATGGAAGTTGGACGCCCCGGCACAGGTCGCCGTAGTAATATGTCGCAGATCAATGTCACGCCCTTTGTCGATGTGATGCTGGTGCTGCTGATTATCTTTATGGTCACCGCCCCGATGCTCGACCAAGGGATCTCGGTCGACCTGCCCGAAGTCGCAGAAGCGCCAAGCCTGCAATCCAAGGTCGAACCTTTGGTGATCACGGTGGAGAAGAACGGCGACCTGCTGATCGGTAAGGTTCGGATCAAACAGGTCAGCAAGCTGGCGCCAGTCATTTTACAGGCTCTCAAAGGCAAGGAGAGTCGCGAGGTTTTTCTCGAAGCCGACAAAACGGTTCCCTATGGTCGTGTGGTCGAGGTGATGGCGGCGGTGAAAAAAGCCGGTATTGAACGCCTTGGGATGGTCACCCGCATGCCCGAGGAGTAGCCACACGCATGTCTGAGTACTACCGACATCGCCGGCATCAGCTGCATCAGCTGCTTGAACCGGGTCTGCGGCGGATGCTTCTGTTCTCTTTTGTTCTTCACCTGATCGTACCGATTATTCTCTCAGGAGTTCTTAACGCGACCCACAAGACGCCAAAGGTTCCGGTTTATCGGGTGAATCTGGTGAACAAACCCGTGAAAGATCCGCGTGCCGGAAGGCCTGATGCCGTCCCGACCAAGAAAAAGAAAAAGAAGGTCACACCGAAACCGGTGGCCAAGATGATTCCGGTAAAACCAACGAAAACAGTTAAAACCAAGCCAGTCGTAAAAAAGAGTCCCCCGGTGAAAACGGTTAAGCCGGATAAAACGGCACAGAAATCCTTGGCGAAACGACTAGCTGAAATGCAGGCCGAGGCTGAGCGCAAGGCGAAACTCGATAAATTGAAAGCCGCACTCGCTGCACAGCAGGCTGACCTTGGTAGACCCGATGTTCAGGCACCGGTCGGTGAGCCTGATGGTACCGGAAAGGGGATCGGTGTAAGTGATGTCCGCTATGTTGAGAACTTTATTAAAGAACAATGGCGCCTTTCAGAGTATCAGTTGCCACGGCTGGATCTAGAGGCCGAAGTCAAGGTTTACTATTCGAAAGAAGGCAAGCAGGGGCATTGGGCGATGGTTAAAAAGTCAGGCAATCCTTTTTTTGATAATTCGGTGAAGACAGCAATCATAAAATCACGTGAGCTCGGATATGAATTGCCGGATGCAGGTGAGTTTGAAATTATCTTCAACCTTAAGGATTTACAGCAGAGATGAAAAAAATATTAGGTATTCTTCTTCTTGTTTCCCTGTTTTCGTCCTTGCCTGCTCTGGCTGTGCGGATTGAGATCAGCGCGCCGGGAGAACAGACAATCCCGCTGGCATTGACCCGTTTTTTACCGATGGGTGGCAGTGCTACCGATTCGGCAACGAAAGTCGATGAGGTTTTGATTGCAGATCTCGATCTGTCGGGGCTCTTCGAGTTAGCGGATCGGGCAGCATTTCTGTCGGATGCGGAAGAGCTCGGTCTACACAGCACCAAGGTCGATTTTGGTCAGTGGCGTTTGCTCGGGGTGGATGCGGTCGTCAAAGGGGGATACCATATCGATGGTGAAAAACTGGTCGTTGAGGCGCGGCTTTACGATGTTGTCTCACAGCGATTGTTAACCGGTCGGCGCTATGTCGGAAAAGTTGGAGATGAACGGCGGATCGCCCACAGTTTTGCTGACCAGATTATGTTAGCTCTGACGGGCAAGATGGGACCCTTTAACACTCGTCTGGCCTATATTTCGACGCGCAGTGGGCATAAAGAACTCTATCTGATGGAAGTCGATGGCCAAAACCCTCTCCGTCTGACCGACCACCGCTCAATCGTACTTGATCCTGACTTTTCACCCGTACGCAAAGAAATTATTTATACCTCCTACAAAAAGTCGAATCCAGATCTCTATCGCAAAGAGATCTATACTGGCAGCGAAGCACGGTTCTCACAGCGACCAGGGCTGAACACTGGTGGACGCTATCGTTCCGACGGTGGCGAACTGGTGGTAACCCTGTCGAAAGGAAACAATTCTGACATCTATCTGCTTGGAACCGACGGCACTATCCATAAGCGTCTGACCACGCACTGGGGGATTGATGTCTCACCGAGCTGGAGCCCAGATGGAGACAAAATCGCATTTGTCTCGGACCGACGGGGCAACCCACAGATCTTTGTTGTGGATATCAATAGTCTCAAGGTCGAGAGACTGACTTTTGAGGGAAAATACAATGCCACGCCAGACTGGAGTCCGACCGGGGAATGGATTGCCTTCACTCGCCGGACCGAAGGTCAGTTCGATATTTTTCTGATCCGCCCCGATGGTAGCGGCGAACATCGTTTGACTTTTGCCCCTGGGACCAAAGAACACCCACGTTTCAGTCCGGACGGGCGATTTCTGGTTTATTCTCTCGATTTAAAGAGAGAAAAATCCATTCATGTCATGCGAATTGATGGAACAGGTGATCGCCGGTTGTCGGCACCAGGAGGTAACGACACTCATCCCGCCTGGTCTGGCTATTGGCAGTAAGCTCATTGAAAAGTAGTTGTTTATACCTGTCGTTATGGCCCCCGGAGAAGTAAAAGATCTATTTGCTTAGCCTTTTGTTGTTTTTCCTTGCGCTTTTTGTATAATAGGGCGAATTATCAAGAAACTTTTGTCGCAACTGCGACACCCCATACGTTCGCATTTGCGAAAGGAGTGGCTGATCATGCAATTGAAAGCTGTTTTTAAAATGACTGTATTACTGGCGCTGGCAACATTGTTGACCGTCGGTTGTGCCAAAAAGCCAAAAACTGATGAGTCGAGTCAGGTGGCTCAAACTGAAATGCAACAGCAACAAGTTGCTGAGGTTAGCGAGCAGCCTGTCACCGAAACCGGATCAAGTAGCAGTTCTGCTCAGGACAGCATGAACAAGGTGGTCTCTTCTCTGATGCGAGTCGGCTTTGAATATGATCAGTATGTCCTGACTGCTGAAGCGCGTGAGGCCTTGAAAAATAATGCAATCTACCTGAAAGCCAAGGGCGTGCGCGTTCAGATTGAGGGCCATTGTGATGAGCGTGGTTCTGACGAATACAATCTGGCGCTGGGTGAGAATCGTGCACTGACTGTTAAAAGTTATCTGGTTTCGCTCGGTGTCCCTGCTGATCGCTTGTCGATTATCAGCTATGGGGAAGAGATTCCATTGGTCATGGCGAATACTGAAGAAGCCTGGGCTCAGAATCGTCGCGCAGAGTTCAAAGAGCTCAATTAGTATTAGGTGAAAGCTTCAATAAAAAGGTCGCGCCATTTCTGGTGCGGCCTTTTTTTGATGGCGACGCAGGACGAAATTCTTTTAAGACCGTTTTTTATAAGGGAGTAAAATAGATGAAGCGGCTACTCGGTTTTATCTGTCTGCTTCTGCTGCTGGCTGGTTGTTTACCGCCAGCCCAGTCACAGATCAAGCTTGAAAATGATCTCGAGGAGATGAAGCGGCATCTTGCCCGGCTAGAACAGGGGAGCAATGATGGTGGCGGGCAGGCGCGGCGTCAGCTCGAAACCTTGGGGGTGCAGGTTGCGGAGTTACATTCAGGGCTCAATACTTTACGGGTTGATTTTCAATCAATCAATGGACGACTTGATGATTTGGGACGTTCCAACAAGCAGGTGACTGCTGATATGTCTTTGGTAAAAGAAGATCTGTCGATGCAGGTTTCTGTTTTGGCGGAACGTTTAACGGTGCTCGATGAGAAAACAACCAAGGCCCTGTCAACACCTGAGGTAAAACCTTCTGAAGTCAAGACAGAGCTTGATGTGAGCCCTGAAAAACACTACCAGCAGGCCTTGAAAAAAATTCTAGAAGGTAGCGATTTCGTCACAGGGCGCACCGAGTTGGAGTCTTTTATCAAGGAGTATCCGCAGCACGAGCTTGCAGTCAATGCTCAGTATTGGGTTGGAGAGGCTTATTATGGCGAAAAAAAGTTTGAGAACGCCATTCTCAAATTTCAGGAGGTCATTCAGAAATATAGTGACCATCCTAAGGCAGCAGCGGCGTTGTTAAAGCAGGGTAAGGCTTTTTCTGCGTTGGGTGATGCCGCGAATGCCGTGACGACATGGAGACAATTGATAAAGACTTTTCCTTTGTCGCCGGAAGCAGAAAAGGCAAAGCAGCTTTTGAAGTAATTGTTTCAATTACGACTTAAAAATAAAGGCCACCGTTCAAAATGAACGGTGGCCTTTATTTTTAAAGAATCAGGGTTTCGATCTCCTTGAAATGTAGACGGGCTGTTGCCCAAACAAGCCAGACATCGCGAAAGCAAAAATAGCCTACGGGATCCACTAAGACCAAAAAGATAAATAACTGTTAAATATCAACGTCTTAAGGTATAATAATGCCTGTCTGGAGGCAACTATTATGAT
>JAJRQB010000057.1 GCA_024280485.1 Deltaproteobacteria bacterium | reverse complement strand
CTCTTGCATATTGCTTGACAGCCCATTTCACGAGGTATAGAATCAGGCGGTTTTCTTAAGCCACATGTCATCCAGGAGGACGGGACATATCATGGTCAAAAAAGATAAATCGGAATATATTATTCAGGCAGTTTCTCATGCACTCGACCTGCTTGAACAATTCCATGACGACATCGACGAGCTCGGCGTTACTGAACTGAGTAAACGCCTTAAACTTCACAAAAACAATGTTTTCAGACTACTTGCAACTCTTGAATCTCGTGGTTATATCGAGCAGAACCGCGCTACAGAGAATTACAGGCTTGGTCTCAAAGCCTTAGAATTAGGTCAAACTTTCATCAAGCAGATGGGCCTGTTACGCCAGGCCAGACCAATACTTGATCGAATTGTTGAAGAGTGCAACGAAACAGCTTATGTTGCAATCTTCAAAGAGAATCATATCGTCTACCTGGATGTCGTTGAAACCAACCTGACGGTCCGAGTTGTCTCCCGAGTTGGCTCGCGCCTGCCTGCCTATTGCACCGCTTCAGGCAAAGCCCATCTTGCCTTCATGTCTGACGAAGAGCTTGAGTCCACCCTGGCGGCACAAAACCTTGTCCAACATACGCCAACGACCCTTGCCAGCAAAGACAAACTTAAGGCTGAGCTTGAGCAAGTCCGCACCAATGGCTATGCCGTTGACAACGAAGAGCTTGATCCAGGCGTACGCTGCATCGCAGCTCCGATTCGAGACTATACGCGTCGAATCGTTGGTGCTGTCAGCATCTCTGGACCAAACATGCGTCTAGACGACAACCGCCTGGAAAACGAGCTAATTCCAATGATTCTACGCGCCGGCGAAGATTTGTCGACCCGCCTTGGTTTTCCACGCTGAGCCAGGCTCCAACAGTCACCGATCAAACAAAAAGGGCTCCGATATCGGAGCCCTTTTTGTTTAACAGGAAAAAATAATGGGATTTGCGGCAGAATTGGAACGTGCAAGACATGAGGGAGTTACCCATCCAGAGAACCTGCCGTTCCTCTTCAAACCAAAGAGGCCAAACGGAAAGGCGCTTCTTCTGGTCCATGGTTTCGGGGCCAGTCCTTACGAAATGCGCCCCATTGGTGAGCTTCTCTGCACACGTGGATATCTGATCCTGGGGACTCGCCTGGCAGGTCACGGAACCAGCCCCGAAGATTTGCGCAGGTGCCAATGGCAGGACTGGTTCGATTCAGTCGAGCGCTGTCATACAATTTTACAAGAATCTGGTCTGCCGATTAGTCTCATCGGACAGAGCACCGGAGCCCTGCTCAGCCTGCTACTTGCACACCAAAGGAAAGTCGAACGTTTGATCCTACTCTCCCCTTTTCTGAAATTGCGGCATCCCCTCGCCAGCGTCGCTGGATTACTCAAGCACCTGATCCCTTTTCAGCATCGGCAACTCCCCCACCCAGAGCGTCTACACTATTACGAACGCCGCCCATTGGGTGGAATCGAACAAATTTGTCATCTACGCGATAAAATAGTGCGCTTATTGCCTCAGGTTAAAATCCCAACCCTGCTGCTAGCCGCAGAGGGAGACCAAACTACCGCGAAGGGAACAGGTCTTATGCTCTTCGAAAAACTCGGAAGTTCAGACAAAGCATTCCATCTCTTCGGCCCCGAAGTCCCACATGTCCTGAGCACTATCGAAAACCCCGAATTCGATAAAACCTGTCATTTCATAGAAGAATTTTTACTCAAGAGCAACCTGCCTTCGACCCAGAAGACAAAAGTGACGGGGCATTAACAGTCGAGCTCAAGCCAGAGCCTGTCTACTTCCTTTTCGAGATCTGTGAAACTTCCAGAGTTATCGATTAAATAGTCGGCACGAGCCGCTTTTTCCAGCTGCGACATCTGGGCAGCGACCCGTAAACGGGCTGCAGGCTCATCGAGTCGGTCCCGAGCAACAATTCTCTGTAATTGAATGCGAGGGTCAACCGTCACCACCAAAACCTTATCCACTCGCTTCTCAGCGCCAGCCTCGAACAGCAACGGTGCTTCATAAACAATAAGAGCTGCCCCGTTTTTTACCAATTCAGCCAAACGCTGTTCAGACAGCGTTGCTATTGCCGGGTGCAGTAAAGCATTGAGTTTTTGCCGAGCCTCTTCATCGTCAAAAACAAGCCGCCCCAAATTCTCACGATCAAGCTCCCCGTTCTCTGTCAATATTTCCACACCAAACAGAGTAGCCAGACGATCCAGCAAGGGCGAGCCAGGCTCGACCAGTTCGCGCGCCAACTGATCCGCACTGAGCACAAATGCTCCTTTCTGGCGTAGAAGTTCAGCCACCAGACTTTTCCCGCTGGCAATACTGCCTGTAATTCCGAGAATCAAATTCGTATTTCCCATGATAAAATCATCAAAAGCGACATTCTCCTAGCGGCGCGGCCAAAAGACCTGGTCTGGAGGCTCGGATCAGAATAAACTTGGACTGGCATGTAAATCAAGCGACAGGAGGCTATTCTACGCCTATTTATTTCGCTGATGAATTCCAGACAATCGAACAGTAGTTGGACCGCTTGAGATATTTACAACTCTGTCATGACAGGGTATCTTGAAAGAGTTCATTTCTATAATTTTACAGGGTACAAATTCCTTGGAGGATCACTTGGCTGACATTCAGCAGACTTTGGAGATTGAGCAGGCGCTGACCGGTCTGGTCAAGCTCATGAAAGCGCTGCGTTTTTATCCCAAGGACCACCCCAGTCTGCAAATCGCCATCAGTGAATGCATTACCGGCTTCATGCCGATGCTGGCGCGTCCGGACAATCAAGCCATACAGGTCAACCAAACAGGTTTTTCGCTTGGTGACAAGAAGATAGGAGAGAAAAATCCTGCCCTTCCTGACCTGGCCCGCATCCTGGCAGAACGCCGGGTCAACCAGCTCATATTTCTGCCGGACCTTCCCCCTGAGGAAATCCTGATTTTGCTTAAGGGACTGACAACTCCAGCTGAAGAAATTTACCAGATCGGCGGACTACCCGAATTTTTAAACAAGCACCAGGTCACAACCATCTGGCTCAACGAGAGCAACCTTGATGACGCCCTGCAAAAACGCCAAAAACTCGCCGAGGTGATTGAACAGTCGAAATTCGAACCTGCATCTGAAAACGGCCCACTCAACTCAGCACCACTAGATAAATCAAATCTGGCGCAGCAGCTTCGTGCAATCATGGAACAACTCAACAGTGAACAGCATGATGATGCCTATCGAATTCAGATAGAAAAACTTCTCAAGCTCGCGCCAGAGTATATCAAGCAGAGCGCGACTCCAGGCGTCCTGAGAATTCTTCCCTTTCTCTTGATCCATAGTCAGCAGGAAGAGCGTAGTCGCACCCAACGCAGCATCGCTGCCAGTGCTCTTGAGCGGCTATTGACGGAGAAAATTGTCGCGACAATGCTTGAACAGTTCAAACGGACCTCTCTCACATCTCAACAGTTTCAGCGACTGCAAAAGCTTATTGTCTCTCTGGGAACCCGAATTGCTCCTCAGTTACTGACCCTCATGAGCAAGGAAGGGGATGGCGCTGTTCGTAAGCGACTAAGCACACTGCTGGGAAGAATGGGTGAACCGCTGCTCGACCTGCTCCGCGAGATGGTCCATAGCAGCAAGTGGTATGTTGTGCGCAATGCAGTCACCTTGCTCGGCGACCTGCGCCTTGATGCGGGACTCAGCATCCTTGACGGTCTCACGACCCACCCGGACCAACGAGTCCGGCGCAGCCTGATTCGTTCATTAGCTATGATTGGGAGTAATAAATCTGTTGCCCCACTATTGAAGTTGGCTCGAGATCCAGCAATAGCATTACGCCGCCCCGCAGTTAAAGCCCTTGGAGCGACCAAGAGCATAGAAGCGGTCCGCCCACTGCTTAAAATTGCTCAAAACTTTGATCCTTTTGGCCGGCAAACCGAAATTCGTAACGATGCTGTTTCGGCTCTCGGCATTCTCGGTAAAAAAGAGGCGATCCCTCCCCTACTGGCGCTGGTCAAACGTCCTAACATTTTTCGCCTGGAAAGGCTGGAAGAACTTCGCGCCGAAATCATTCTCACTCTTGGAAAACTGGGAAATATAAACCTGGATAGCGCCCTGAGAAAATGGCAAAAATCGCCACATGGAGTCGTTCAGCGAGCAGCTGAGCTCAGCCTGACAGCCCTGATGAAAAAACATGATAACACCACAACAAATTAAGCAAATCCCAGCCACCCTGGCTGCCGTTCTGCAAGGGATGCGTCTCTATCCAGGGGAGCATCCCCAGGTCCGACGTCAACTGGAGGCAGTTCTGGATGCAATGCGACCACTGTTGCAGCAAAAAGGTCAACTGCAACTCGGTTTTGCTGACGGTACTCTACTTGTTGAAGATCTGCCCTGTCTGGAGCAGCACCCTTCGATTCTTGAGCTGTCACAAAAAGTTCGCGACTGCCGACTCAAGGGAATTCGTTTCTTTCCAGGCCTCGACGCAGCACAACTGCTTGAACTGATGACACAACTCAACAAAGGAAATAGCGATATTGCTGAGGCTCTAGACATCCTCGGTATCGACCACATCCGGGTTATCCCAGAAGAAGACACCCCACGTGAAGTCTACCGAGAGGCCTTAAGCGTCGTCGAATCTCTTTATGAAGACGCTCGACTTGGCCGTCGCCCAGCCAGCAGCATTGCCTTCAACAGTGTCCAAAAAATGGTCAGCAGTGCCATCAGTCGCCCCTACGCACTCCTAGCGATGACCATGCTCAAGGATTACGATAACTATACATTCACTCACTCGGTTAACGTTTCGGTGATTTCTTTAACAATTGGACGAGCTTGCAACCTTCCCAATGATCAACTCAACCTGCTTGGCATGGGCGGCATGATGCATGACTTGGGAAAGATGACAATTGACCATGCTATTATCACCAAACCAGGCCAACTCAGCGCCACTGAACGACTAGAAATGATGCGCCACCCGGAACATGGGGTGGAGATCGTAAGCAAAATGAATGCTATCCCACCTGAAGTCATCAATATCATTCACCACCACCATCTTCGTTTCGACCGCACCGGCTACCCTAAAGATAGTCGCGGTTGTGATATATCACCTTTGGTCGACATGGTTACGATCGCTGACACCTTCGATGCGATGACCACTCTTCGCTGCTATCAGAAACCTTTTTCACCCAAAAAAGCCCTCGACCAACTTCACCAACTGAGCGGTAGTCACCTCCATCCTGAATATGTCGAAAAATTTACCAGTTTTCTTGGACCCTACCCGGTCGGAACACTGGTGCGTCTCAAGGACGGCACTATTGCTCTGGTTGTTGACCAGAACCATCAGGGTGAAAATTCATTGAAGCTCAAACCAATCATCACGACCGAAGGCCAACTCCAACAGAACGCCCCTGAGCTTAATCATCCCGACGGTAGTCAAATCCTCGCCGAAGTTGACCCCCTGCTCAAAGGGATCCAAGTCGAAAAATATCTTTAGCCCCTCCCCGCTCTCCGACAGGTTCTTTTATTCTCAGGAAGTTCTTGACAACACACGTCCTGTAAGTTTCAATATTTCGTAATAACACAACTCATGAACATATAATTATTATGAACACCAACCTTCAGAATAAAGGTGCGGTAATGTCCAGCAAAACGAAACAGCGCGATGAGCAGATCATTTATGGTTGCATGAAAGCTATCCGCAGCCTGCCCGGCTGCCATATCGATTTTGTCATCAAAAAACTTGGTGGTCCCTTCGCTGGCACAATCAAGCTGGGGGGAGATTGGGGTGAAAAATATTACTACCTGAAAGTTGTCCCAAAACTTACCCCCTCGGTAGCCGACCTGGTGATTCATCAACTCAAGACCACTGCGGCGCCAGCGAATTGCGCCCCCTTGCTCCTGACCCACTACGTCAGCCCGAATATGGCGGACAAGTTAAAACAGAAAAAGATCGAGTTTGCCGATTGTGCTGGCAACCTGCTGCTCCATCAATCACCGCTTTATGTCGAAATAGGCGGACAAAAACACTTAACTGCCAGCGGAGGGCTCGATCGACTCTTCCGTCCTGCCGGACTGAAGATGATCTACCTTTTCCTACGCAATCCCCAGGCTGTCAATGCCACATATCGGGTCTTGGCTGATGATGCCGGCATTGCCCTGGGAGCAATTGGAGACCTCTTCAAGGAACTGGAAAAACGCGGCAATCTGACAAGCAGCAAAGCCGGACGTGAGTTAATTGCTGCCGAAGAGCTATTACAGCGCTGGCAACTTGGCTACATAGAAACACTGCGCCCACGGATGCTGTTACAGCGTTGCGTCCTCAACCCGGACTACTCACTACAACAACTACCAGAATTGATTCGCCGCACTTCTGATACCACATCGGTAATGCTCGGTGGGCAGCTGGGTGCCTCATTTCTCTCCAGCAACATGTCTCCTGAATCAGCCGTACTTTATGTCGATCCACAGCAACAGCTCAAACTGATGCTCCAGCTCCACCTGACGCCTGACCCTGAAGGTGAGATCTACCTGCTGTCTCCGTTCGGCAAACAAAATAGATGGAGTGGTTGGCACCCTGAGGGTCTCAGCCTGGTCGACCCTCTTCTCACCTATGCCGAATTAGCTAGAGATGGCCAATCTGCCAAGACTGCAGACAAGCTCTATAGCCAACATCTGCTGCCGCGGCTTAGCTAGGAGGCTGTTGAACTATCCATGAACTGGCTGCAAACCCGGCTGTTTGGCCCATATTCCAGCTCCTTTTTGCCCCATAGCTATGGCTATGAGCCTGCAAACGAGCTAAAATCTGTTCTCAACCATCCAAATTTTCGCTTCAGCTCGTATAGTCCGACAGTCTCCTAGGTGGCTACTGACGATAGAGACTTATGGAAAACAGACTCTTGTTCTTTTACTTTTGCAGTGATAAATTTTCAGTCCCTCTTCACCCACGAGGTCCACTGAGCTCATGGCCACAGATAAACTGACTCTGACAATTCTCGGTTCAGGGACCAGCACCGGAGTCCCTGTAATCGGGTGCTCCTGTGCAGTCTGCCTTTCTGGAGATCAACGGAACCAGAGGTCACGCTGCAGTGCCCTGTTGAGCTATCGTGGTCACAATATCCTGATCGACACAGCGACTGACCTACGTCAACAGATGTTGCGTGAAGGGATTTGCCACATCGACGCTGTCCTCTATACCCACGAGCACGCCGACCACCTCCACGGGATCGACGATTTACGTGTCTTCACCTTGCGCGGCGAGCCCGCCATACCGCTATACGGCGCGGCCTCTACGCTAGAGAAGATTCGCAATAACTTTGCCTACATCTTTGATCCCACTTCGGAACCGGGCTACACCCCCCAATTAATAACCTGCCCGATCACTGACACCTTTAATCTCTTCGGGCTGAACTTTGTTCCGGTCCCGCTCTTGCATGGATCTATGGATGTATTCGGCTACCGTATTGGCCCACTCGCATATTTAACAGATTGCAATGGTATCCCTGAGACATCTGTTAAACTTCTCAATGGCGTTGAATTTTTGATTATTGATGGCCTGCGCATTAAACCGCACCGGACTCACTTCAACATTCAGCAGGCGGTTGCAGTAGCAAAAAAAATTGGCGCAAAAAACACCTGGCTGACACATCTCAGCCACGAAATAGATCATCAAAAGCATGAAAGAGAGCTGCCACCAGGGATCGGACTGGCCTTTGACGGGCAACAGCTTGAGGTTGATCTGCCTCTTTCTGAATAAGACCTCACATTTAGAAGAGAATCAAAAATGAACACTGAACTTCGTTTACATGGCCACATCGATGACAGCATTGAGTTTTTTGCCACCGCGGCAAGTGCCGGCAGTTCGCGGCCTCAATTCTACCAGCAAACGGGTGATGTGTTGCGCTTCTTTGCCCCGGGCAATGAGCTTTTGCTCTCCCCTGAAGGGGTCAGTCATCGCGGCAACGGCGGATCTTTCTGTGAGTACATGTTTGGCGTAGAACAACCTCTAGCCGACTTGGCCAAGCCAGATATCCGTAATCGTCTGATTCTTTACGGAACCAGCTACGACAGCAATAATCGTCTCATCTTCAGCAATAAAACTGAAGGAACGCACAGCTTCACGCGTCTCTTTCTTGATGGCCATGCAATCTACAACACCTTTTTCTTTATCCACGACACCAGCAACACCAACATCGAAGAACAGCAATCTCAAATTTTGAGATTGCTTGGAAAGACCTGTAAAAGAAGTCACAGACTCAATGAAATTGATGACGCCAGCCTCTGTACAGAGCTTCTCAAACAACTGCCAAAGTCAGCCTCGATCTACCTGTTTCGCCTGATCCACAAAAAGCACCGGAGTTATCAAGAGCGTTTTCGTGAACTCTATTTTGAAAATCACAATCTTGGTATCGAAGCTCTCACCGAACTGGATACTCTCGCAAATTCTCTCGGAATTGGCCATTATCAGCAAGAACGAATTCGCATTGATGTCATGTATCAGCACCGCGACAATTATCGGATTGTTGACGAATATAAAAAAGTTTTGATCGCCTGCCGCCAAAAAGGGCAGATCGATCAAGAATCTAACGCAAGGCTGACCCGACTCAAAACATTGTCCGTACGCCAGGGGATTCCAACCGCGCTGTTCATAACTCTTGATGAGCTTCTCAAAACCAAAGAGATGGAGACCCCCCTCGAACCACCTTACATCTCAGATACTCGTCAAATCTTGCAAGGACTGCTCTTGCTAGAGGAGCGCTTTGAAACCAGCTTTGACAGCTACGATATGGTTATTCTTCTTGAAGCCAAACAGCTTGCGGCAAAAAACCGTGACCACACTTTCGAACACCTGCTGCTGGAAACCGGCAAAATTTGTGATGAAAAAATACGGGACGGTGCCGATCTCTTGATCCTGGAAAATTTTTCTTACATCATTACCTTCTTTGATCGTTTTGACAGCAGTTCGCAACAAATCAGTCAGTTAGCCTTCATGGATGGCTACAACCTCAATGAAGAGGTCGTCCGCAGCCTGCTCGGTAGTCGCGAAGCATTCGAAGCATTACAAACCGGACTATTTACAAAACTCTTCTTCAATGCTATCGAAGAGAATGATTATCTCGGCCGTTTCGGGGGCCGCAAAATAAAACTCCTGCGTCGCGGACTAGAACGCATAGTCGCCGACCAGCAAAGTATCCCCGGTCTGGTTGCTGAACTCGATCAACTCAACGAGGAAGAGGGCCTCTACCTCCTCCTTCTCGGGCAAGCCAAGGAGCGAATCCGCAATTCTTATTCCCGCTACTACACCCGCAAAGAGCAGGATGAGCTGCTAGGTGAAATCAGTCAGGAACTCTATGAAAAGAAAGTTCTTGAAAAAGACATTCCCAAAGCCCTATTTGAAGATGTTGTGATGCACATCAAAAAAGAGGCGATCTATCTGCACAATCTGCTGCCACAAATCGTCACCGATAGCGATCAAGGCCTGCGCAACGATTTTTTGACCAACAGTGGTCTCGACCGTTTTACCATTGAAGAGATCGAGCGTGAATATTTTGCGCGTCACGATCTCGATCCAAATGCCTTGATTCAACTACGCGCCGGGTAACGCCTAACAACTACCGGGGGACTCATGCCAGCTGGCGAACTCGAACAGATACGTAATATCGGGATTATCTCGCATATCGATGCGGGGAAAACGACCGTTTCTGAACGAATTCTTTTCTACAGCGGTGAAATCCATAAGATGGGTGAAGTGCATGATGGCGCTTCAAACATGGATTGGATGGAGCAGGAGCAGCAGCGCGGCATCACCATAACCGCCAGTGCCACCAGCTGTCAGTGGAACAACCTGCAAATAAACCTGATCGACACCCCCGGCCACATCGATTTCACTATCGAAGTTGAACGTTCACTGCGCGCACTCGATGGCGCCATCGCTATCTTCAGTTCGGTTGAAGGAGTGCAGCCCCAGAGCGAATCAGTATGGCGTCAGGCCAATCGTTATCAGGTTCCACGCATCTGCCTGATCAATAAGATGGACCGCGTTGGTGCCGATCATCAAAAGGTCATAAGCGACCTCAGCACCAAGCTCACCGCAAAACCTGTACTTCTCCAACTGCCTATCGGCTTCGAAGAAAAATTTAGCGGGGTTGTCGACATCCTCAGCAATCAACAAATCCTCTTTGACGAAGAGGATCAGGGGCGCAGCCTGCTGGTAGAAGCAGCAGATCCTTCCCTTTTCGAAGAGATTGCGCGTGGCCGTGAACAGATTATCGAAGCTACGGCAGATTTTGACGAACAAATTTTGAACGACTACCTGGATGGTCGCCCCATCGACAACCCGCGCCTGATTGCAGCGCTACGCAAAGGAACAATCGCTGGCAAACTCCACCCGGTGCTGCTCGGATCGGCATTACGCAACAAAGGGATTCAACCACTGCTCGATGCGGTTGGCCTATTTCTCCCTTCCCCTCTCGATTGCCTCCCGACTCAAGGGGTCAATCCCGAAAACGGCAGAAGTGAAACTGTTGTCTGCGACCCCGAAGGACCTCTCTGCGCTCTGGCTTTTAAAGTCCTGGCCGATGAAGGGCGCAAACTGACTTTTCTGCGTATCTACTCAGGCAGTCTTAAGCCGGGGGATAACCTGCTGGTCAGCAACCGCAACCAGCCGGAGAAGGTCGCGCGACTCTTCCATATGCATTCGTACAAACGTGAACGGATCGATATTGCCAGTGCTGGCGATATCGTCACGGCCACAGGCCTCAAGTCGGTCCTGACCGGGGATACGCTCTGCAGCAGCGAGCACCCACTGTTGCTTTCCGGCCTCGATTGCCCCGAGCCCGTAGTCTCCCTCGCGGTTGAACCACGTGGAGCTGAGGACCGAGAGAAACTTGCTCCAGTCCTCGAAAAACTACAGTGGGAAGACCCGACCTTCAAGATCCAGGAAGACCCGGATACAGGACAGACCCTGCTAACCGGCATGGGAGAACTGCATCTGGAAGTAATCGTTAAACGGATCGAAACGGACTTTGGCGTACAGGTGAATACCGGTCGTCCACAGGTTGTTTACCGTGAGACTCTGAAGAAGCAGAGCGAGTATCATGAGATTTTCGAACGCGAGATCGAAGGTCGTCTCAACCACGGCGAGGTGCGATTGCAGATCAAACCCTTATCGCGGCGTAGCGGGGTTGAGATCATAATCCCCGATCAACTCACTGAAACCCTGCCAGAAGAAATCATGACCTCAGTTTCCAGAGCGATGGAACAGGCCTGCCAATCTGGTCCGATAGCGGGGTACCCCTTGACAGATCTACAGATCGAAATCCTCGAATTACCCTACGATCCATCCGTTACCACCGCACGCGGTATTCAGGCGGTACTAAACCTCGCCATCTCTCAGGCCGTACGTAAGGGTTCCCCAACCCTGCTCGAACCGGTAATGGAGTTGGAACTAACCATTCCCAGCGAACATACCGGCCGAGTGATGGGCAGCTTGCAGCAAAAAGGGGGGCAGGTTGCTGGCGTGACCACCCATGTTGACCAAGACATCATCTGTGCGGTCATCCCCCTGACCCAGATGTTCGGTTACATGACCGAACTGCGTAGTGCAACCAAAGGCCGTGGCAGCTTCACCATGGAGTTCTCACATTTCGACCAGGCACCCGAGGAGACGCAGAAGCGGTTCGGAATTTAGTAAAATCACTGCCGATAACTTCAATTCAAGGATCGATGATGGCTGCCTACCTGATTGGACAGATTAGCGTAAAAGACGACGAACTTTGGCGACAGTATGTTGCCGGAGTGCAAGAATCACTCGCGCCCTTCGCGGCAAAAACTATTTTCAGGGGGGAACTTGTTGCAGTTCTTGCTGGCAGCCAAGATAAGGATCATGTGGTTGTTCTGGAATTTTCAGACCAATCGGTGCTGAACGATTGGTTTCACTCAGAAAGCTACCAGGCACTGATTCCTCTCAGGAACAAAGCCGCTGATGTTGTGATGTCGACTTACAAGACTTAGTGGCTTTATTTTTTATCCGCAACGCCCTCAAACACTTTTCAAACAAAAAATCCCTGTGCCACAGGAGGTGTAACACAGGGGAAACCACGTGGGAGAGAGACCACGCTTAGATATTCTGTTGAGCTGACCCGGTCAGTCGCTGGCTGCTTTTTCTGCTCGCAGTCCGGCAGCGAGCAACTCGATAGTGTGAGCGACCTGAACTTTTGATTCATTTTTCTCGAGTCCGCCGCGCAGCTGCATCATACAACCGGGGCAGTCCATCGCGACACAATCCGCTCCGGTTTTTTCGATGTCTTGCAACTTATCCCCTAAAATCTGTTTGGCAATTTCCGGGTGGCTGGTCAGGGAATAACTGCCGCCAAAACCACAGCACCGATCAGCGTGATCCATCTCGACCAGCTCATGGCCGGAAGTTTCGATCAATTGACGCGGTTCACGCCAGACTCCGGCTCCACGCTTGAGGTGACAGGAGTCGTGGTAGGTGACCTTTTGGGGCAGGGGCAAATTCTCAAACTGGTCGGCGGCTTCCAATTGATTAACGATGTATCCGGCAGCATCTACCGTAATCTCAGCCAACTTCTCGGCTTTCGCCTTCCAGGAGGGGTCATCCTTCAGGCATTCGATAAAATCACGTTGTAATGCCATGGTACAAGTCGGACAGGTGGTCAACACCGCCTCCGGGTTGCCCTTAAGCATCGCATTAATGTTCTGCTTGGCTAACTCGATAGCGGTTTCTTTATCGCCCGAGTAGAGTGCTGGTACTCCGCAACAGTTTTGTTCAAGGGGATAATCAACCTCAACGTTGAGATGATTCATTACTTCGATGAGATCTGTTCCCAGCTCCGGGTAGAGAAAATCGTTGGCGCAGCCGCCGAAGAGGGCGACCTTTTTTGCCGGTGCATTAAGCTGTTGCTTGGGCCAGATATCACGCAGTGGCTTGTCTGCAATCGCTGGCAGGGTGCGCCACTCGGTGAGCGGTGAGAAGAATAGCGGCAGGTGACGGATGGTGCGCTCCCCTCTGGTCACAGGTTTCTGGAGGACGCTTGCCGCACGCAGCAGACCGTGGAAGAGCTTACGATTACGCATCACTTTCCTGAAAACAAGTGACTTACCACCACCAATCCCTTCTTTGTCGGCGATAGTTTCACGTAGCGAGAGGATAATCCTCTCCAGATCGATATCTGCCGGACAAACAGCGACACAGGAGCGGCAGCCGATACAAGCTTTGACGATTTCGGCGGCATTATCGAGCCCATGAAAGAACGCGGTCAAGATGATCCCGACAGCACCGATATAGATGTGGCCAAAGACATGTCCGCCGACGCTCTGATAAACCGGGCAGACGTTGGCACAGGCTCCGCAACGGATACAGCGACTGGTCTCACAGCAATTCTCATCAGCGGCCAGACGACTGCGCCCATTGTCAAGCAGGACGATATGCAGATCCTTTTCGCCACCCTCACAGGGGACAGCGCCACGGATCCAGGTCACATAGCTTGTCAGTGCTTGACCGGTCGCATTCTTCGGTAAAACTCGTATGACCTTGGCGGCATCCTCAAGAGTCGGGACCAACTTATCGATCCCGATCAGCGCAACATGGGTTTTCGGCAAGGTTGTCGCCAGTCGTGCATTCCCCTCATTAGTCACCAGCGCAATACCACCGGTTTCGGCGATCGCCAGGTTCGCTCCAGAAATCCCCATATCGGCATCCAGATAGCCCTGACGTAACTGCTGACGAGCAATCTCAACCAGATGAGCGATATCTGCTGGCTCCTGCTGCCCGGTCTCTTTGCTGAAGAGATCGGCAATCTCTTCTTTGAACATATGGATCGCCGGCATCACCATGTGGCTGGGTCGCTGCCCGGAGAGTTGCAGAATCCACTCACCGAGGTCTGTTTCAAGTGGCTTGATGTTGGCTGCCTCAAGGGCCTTATTGAGATGGGTCTCTTCACTGGCCATACTCTTGCTTTTGACCGTGAGTTTAACGCCCTGTTTCACCGCCAGTTCAGCAATATAACGATTGGCATCTTCGGCCGTGTCCGCCTGATAAATTGTCGCACCTGCGGCCTGCGCATTATCAATAAACTGCTGCATATAGCGCGCATGATTATTGCGAACATCATCCTTCATCACGCCGATCTCACGACGCAACGCCTCGAAATCGAGTCCAGCAAAAGCCTTTTCCCGAGAAACCAGATAGGCATCACCGAATTGATGCAACGCCTGTTGCAACTTAGGAGTCGCCAGTGCTTTATCGATTCGTTTCTGATATGCCTTCGAACGTTCTTTCATCGTCAACTCCTGAGGCCACTTACTTCTCGCCTCTCGCTTCGCACTTCCGACTTTCACATTTCCAATAAATCGCTAGACCAGTCATTCAACAGCAGAATATGCAACTGCTTGGGCCCATGGACGCCAATGGTCAACACCCGTTCAATGTCGGCAGTGCGACTCGGGCCAGTGATATAGGCAATATAGTTACGCGTATCCCTCTGATGCATTCGACGCAATGAATCGACCGCGGCCAACCCGTCGGCAACGATCTTGCTCCGGTCGAGCAATACGAAATGACGTGTCGGCAGAGTACTGGCCAGACGCACATCTTCGGGGGTGCTCTCCAGAACCAGAGTCCCGGTATCAGCAATGGCGAAGCAGGCACTGGTCACTCCGGAAGCAGCTTCTGCAGCCTGGGACCGGTTAACCTCGAGCAGAGTAGCTCCTGCTTTTTGCAATTGGTCCGCAAGGTCTACCCGCTTAAAACTTTCTGACGACGGCACCAACACACCGCCATCCGAATGTTTCACGATATAAGCCACAGCTTCCACAGGCCCCTTACAGTCAACAAGAACAGCACCTGAAGTTTCAGCTGCAACACAAAATTGATTATACAAATCCATAATTCCTCCAATTGGTCATACCAATGTACCATAGAGTCGATATCTGACCCCTGTCAAGCTAAAATCGACATTTCATAACACTGGTATGAATTCAAGCCCTTAGTTAGTTTCTGTCCGGAAACCGCCCTTTTCCGCAATCTCGGCGTCAATCTGCACATTTGATTGTGCGGCGTAAAGTGCTACGCCTCCGCTCAAATTCTTGATTTTCTTGACCTATCGGAAAACTGCTGGTTTCCAAATCAGAAACGGACACTGCACCCATCCGGAGTTTCAGGATGGGCACTAGTTAGGACAGCAACTGTCAACTTAGTGGAATCTGGTATTTCGTCATTTTCTTATAGAGCACGGTGCGATGGATGCCGAGCAGTTTGGCGGCCTGCGCCTTGTTGTTCGCGGTCAACTCCAGCGCCTTGCGCAAGGCCTCTCGCTCCGCCTCGGCGACCACCGCAGCCAAATCCCATTGCCCTCCCGTTACTGCGGCAGCTGCTGGCCGGCTTAAATAAAAAGGGAGATCGCAGGCTTCGATACAGTTTCCATCAATGGTAAAGGCCGTCCGCTCCAGGACATTAAGCAGTTCACGGATATTGCCTGGCCAATGATAAGTATCCAGAATCTTCTCAGCGGCCGCGGTCAATTCGTAACGGGAGCCCGGATAGTTTTCGGCTATCTTACTCAACAGATGCCGGGCCAGAGGGATGATGTCTCCGCGGCGTTCGCGCAACGGCGGGATTGGCAATGAAACAACGTTCAAGCGATAGAAAAGATCCTCCCTGAACTCCTTCTGCTTGACCATCAACTCCAGATCACGGTTGGTGGCGGCGATGATCCGAAAATCACTTCTGAGCATTTGGTTTCCCCCGACCCGTTCAAAAAGCTTGTCCTCTAAAACCCGCAACAATTTAGGCTGTAACTCAAGGGGCATCTCGCCGATTTCGTCAAGAAACAGGGTGCCACCGTCGGCCAGTTCAAACTTGCCCGGTTTACCTCCGGCCTTGGCTCCAGTAAAGGCACCTTCGGCATACCCGAAGAGTTCGGCCTCAAACAAATCCTTGGGAATTGCCGCACAATTTATATGGATGGAGGGATTTTTGTGCCGCGAGCTGGCCTGATGGATCGCCTGAGCAAATAACTCCTTGCCTGTTCCAGATTCTCCGGTAAGAAGAATTGGCAGATCGGTAAGTGCTGCTTTGCGCGCTGCCTCTTTAAGTTCAATAATCGGGGCACTTTTCCCGCGAATACTGTCAAAAGTATAACGAGTGGAACGTAGTGAAATCAGCTCCCTTTCGTAAAGTTTCAATTTCGATTCCAGCAGTCTCAAGTTACTAGCCAGCTTCCCAACATCGCTGACCTGCTTGAACATAATCTGGCCGAATACTGCGACGACCTTATTATCTTCAAAGATCGGAATACGCTGAACAATCATATCCCGCCCACGCCAGGTAAAGATCTGATTCACTTCTGCCTTGCCAGTTTGAGCGACAATATGCATCCTGCTGTCTTCAAGAATTTCAGTGACATGCTTGCCGATCACCTGTTCAGCCTCCAGACCGAGAAAACGCGCATAGGGACGATTAAAGTAGAGGACGTAACCCATAGGATCGGTAACCAATGCACCATTTTCAATGTGATCGAAGATCAGATCATACAGCTTCAGGCGGCGCTTCAGCCGCGACAGCGTCCCCTCTGCTAGTATGGACGTTGACTGTGGGTCGTGATTCAGCTCTGCTTTGCGTTCCTTCATAAGAGATCCTCTCCAGGTGTCACCATACGCCTACATGTAGCCACGTAGCTACATGTAGGCGTATGGCCGGTCCCATGATCATCCCACCGGCAATCCCGACACGGCTAATCAACCGAACTGTGAAGGTTTTGTATGCCCCGCCTGCTGCCTGCCAACGAAAAACTATTCTATTTGATTCAAACTAACTCGCGGAAAACATGTAGTCAAGTGCCTACACTTTTCCAACTGATCAATTCGTACTAAACAAAATCCACTCAACAGAAAACCACAATCGATTTAATGCAAGTAGCTGAAATCAGGCAACTATCAACTACAGTTTCTATAAATACTTCTATCAAACAGCAGACCGGCATAAGCCTTGCGGTATACTCCAGACAATTCAAAACACTGTTTGTCTGAAGTTTTCCTGCCAATCAAATTAAACAAAGGAGAATAGAGAGATATGAAATCGATTTTTACTGATCCAGCCAAGGCACTTGCAGGGCTAACTAGAGATAATATGACCATTGCCGCTGGTGGTTTTGGTCTCTGCGGTATTCCTGAGAATTTGATTACCGCCCTGCGCGACAGCGGCACAACGGGGCTGACTGTTATCAGCAACAACGCCGGCATCGACGAGTTCGGCCTTGGCTTGTTGCTACAGACCCGCCAGATCAAAAAAATGATCTCCTCCTACGTCGGAGAGAATGCCATTTTTGAAAAACAGTTCCTCAATGGCGAACTGGAGCTTGAGCTAACCCCTCAAGGGACCCTGGCAGAGAAACTGCGTTCAGGAGGCGCCGGAATTCCGGCCTTCTTCACCTGCACCGGTTTCGGGACGGCCCTGACCGAGGGCAAGGAGACGCGTGAGTTCAATGGTAAAGGCTATGTACTAGAAACCAGCTTGACTGCCGACCTTGCTATCATCAAGGCCTGGAAAGCCGATAAAGCCGGAAACCTGATATTCCGCAAGACTGCTAACAATTTCAACACCGCCTGTGCCAAGGCTGGGCTGGTGACAGTTGCCGAGGTCGAAGAAATTGTCGAAATCGGCGATCTTAACCCAGATCAGATTCACATCCCCGGCATCTACATTGATCGCATCTTACTGGGTGCCAGCTTCGAAAAGCCAATTGAGCAACGCACCCTCGCAGTGACAGACAGTGGCAGCACTTCTATTGATCCGACACGCGAATGGATGGCCAAAAGGATTGCCACCGAACTTCAAGATGGCGCCTACGTCAATCTCGGCATCGGCATGCCGACCCTGGTGGCAAATTATCTTCCCCATGGCGTCGAAATCACTCTGCAATCTGAGAATGGTCTGCTCGGCATAGGACCTTTTCCGACCGAAGAGAACGTAGACGCAGATCTGATCAATGCTGGCAAACAAACCATCACCACGATTCCCGGCGCGGCGTTCTTCGACTCCTCTGAATCTTTCGCCATGATCCGCGGTGGTAAGATTGATCTCTCAGTACTCGGCGGCATGCAGGTCAGTCGCACTGGCGACCTTGCCAACTGGATGATCCCGGGCAAGAGGGTTAAAGGTCCCGGTGGCGCTATGGACCTGGTCTCTGGTGTCAAAAAAGTGGTGGTCATGATGGAACATTGTGCGAAAGACGGAAGCCCAAAGATCCTGCCCGAGTGCGATCTGCCTGTTACCGGCAAAGGAGTCGTCGATCTACTTGTTACCGATAAGGGGGTCTTTGAAATCAATGAAGAGGGTATGACCCTGATCGAGATCTCCCCGTTCAGCTCCATTGACGACATAAAAGCCGGCACTGGTTGTGATTTCGAGATCCGGATCTAAGCCGTCTGAATGAGGTTTATTTTTACTAACAACAAGAACAGAAGGAGCAACCTGATATGTCCGAACAACATGTTGCCTTGGTCACTGGAGCAGCCAGTGGGATAGGCCTGGCCGCAGCGGAAGCTTTGGCCGCCAGTGGTCGTCTTGTGGCTTTGGCTGATGTGAACTGTGAAGCCGGGGAAGCCGCAGCAAAGCGTCTGGGAGGAAGTTTCTTCCGGGCCGATCTGAGTACTCGCGCAGGTTGTAAGGCCCTCACCGACAGCGTCCTGGATAAATACGGTCGCTGCGACATTCTGGTCAACAATGCCGGGATACAGCATGTTTCCCCCATAGAGGACTTCCCCGAGGAGAAGTGGGATTTCATCATCAGCCTGATGCTGACCGCGCCATTCCTGCTGACCAAATATCTTTGGCCGGGGATGAAGAAGAACAGATGGGGCAGAGTGATCAACATCAACTCGGTCCACGGCCTGCGCGCCTCCGAATTCAAGGCCGCCTACGTCACCGCCAAACATGGTCTCACCGGCCTGACCAAAACCGCCGCCCTTGAAGGTGGTCCGCACGGCATCACGGTCAATTCAATCTGCCCGGCCTATGTCCGTACTCCGTTAGTTGATGGCCAGATTGACGCACAGGCCGAGACTCACGGTATCGACCGTGAGGAAGTGATCAGCGACATCATGCTGAAAAAAGCCGCGATCAAACGCATGATCGAACCCTCAGAGGTTGGTGACCTTGTTGTCTACCTCTGCTCAGCTTCGGCTGTATGCATCACCGGCACAATGCTCACTATCGACTGCGGTTGGACTGCCAATTGAAATATTTAGTAAGGATACAAACCTGTGCTGTGTCATGGAACAGCTTAAGACTGAACGAGCCTAAGCTACTGTCTTTACACATCCTTCGGTGCCAAGAGAACAACGTTATATTTTTCACTTGACAGGACGGATCAGTTGACAATAGAGTTTGCCACTCAAATGGTCTTACCACTCACAAAGAAAACAACCAGACCAGACAACAAGAAAAGCTCAGCCTGATTGGACCACTTAACCCAAGTACGAGGAGGAAGAAATGAAAAAGTTCAAAATGCTCATTGGTTTTGCCCTGCTTCTAAGCCTGGTGTTGGCCCCTAACGCCTTCGCCGCCAAGCGTGAAAAATTCGGTGCTGACGACCGTCGCGCCGAAATCAAAAAGGAACTGCGCACCATCAAAACTTCCACTGAGAAATTCAGATGGAAAATGGTCATGCCTTGGTCTAAAGGGCTGCTGTTTTACGATGTGGCTCAGCATTTTGCCGACTCGGTAAAGCTTGCATCGGGCGGTCGCCTTTCCATCAAACTGTTTTCAGCTGGCGAACTCGTCGGTGCCATGGAAAGTTTTGATGCCGTCAGCAAAGGTCAGGCAGACATAGGTCACGACTGGCCTGGCTACTGGAAAGGAAAAAATGAAGCCTTCGTTGCCTTTGCTTCTGTACCTTTCGGTCTGGACGCTGAAGGCTACAATATCTGGCTGTATGAGCGCGGCGGTCTGGAAATGATGCAGGAACTGTACGGCCGCTATAACCTGTTCGCCCTGCCGGGCGGCAATGTCGGCCAAGAAATGGGGCTATTTTCGAATAAAAAAGCCTCTAAAATGGAAGACTTCAAGGGTATGCGCGTTAGAACTCCGGGTTGGTACATGGACATCATGACCCAGCTCGGCGCTAGCGTTACCCCGCTGCCGGGCGGCGAAGTCTATCTCGCTCTGGAGCGTGGCGTTATCGATGCCGCAGAATTCAGCACCCCCGCCATCAACTATCCGATGGGCTTTGATGACATTACCAAGTACGTTATCCAACCGGGCGTCCATCAGCCCTCATGTCAGAGTGCATTTTTCATCAATAAAGACTCTTACAACAAGCTGCCTGCTGACCTGAAATGGATTATTGATATTGCCGCTAAAGAGACTCAGCTCTGGTCGACAGCCTGGCAGGAGAACCTCAATGCCAAGGCGGTCAAATTGTTCAAAAAGAAGGTCGAATTCGTCCGCATGGACGAAAAAACCATCAATCAATTCGCCAAAGCCTCTCACGACTACATTGAGAGCCTGAAAGTAAAATATCCGGACGTGAAAAAGGTCATGGATTCTCAGGACCTGTTTAAAGCCGACTTCGCAGACTGGCGTGAAGAGCGTGGTGGCATCGCCCCATGGCCTTACGAGCAGTTTGTAAACGGAAAGCACAAGCAGTAATTTAAAACGCAGCGGGGGCAATAGCCCCCCGCTGCGGCACCCCTAAAAAATGACCGACCGAGCCACTTCAGGTTAAGAGGTTTCTATGTTTAAGATTGATAGCGCGATCGATACCTTCAACGAAAAATTTGGCTTCTATGCCTCTTATCTCGTATTACCGCTGATTATGGTTGTTGTCTTTGAGGTTTTTATGCGTTACGCATTCAATGCACCGACCTCCTGGGCATTTGAACTGACTGTATTTCTTTACGGTGTTCACTTCTGCTTTGCTATGGCCTATGCCCACAAACACAACACCCACGTTGCCATCGACGTCTTTGAAGCACGGTTGCCAGCAAGACCACGTATCATCCTACGTATTGTCACCAATGCAATCATGTTCCTACCCGCGATCGGCCTACTGACATTTTATACCTGCGTCATGGCCACTAGCTCATGGCAGCAATGGGAACATGCTTCGAGTTCCTGGGCTCCAGCTATATACCCGCTTAAAACACTGATGGCCTTTGGCTTTCTCCTTTTCTTTCTACAAGGAGTCGCCAAATTGATCCAAGATATCCGTTCACTAAAAGAGACTCACTAAAACCTGTTTGAGCCCGGAGCAAAGATACCAATGACTGTAGAAGTCCTGACAATCCTCATGTTTATAACGCTGATGGCGTCCATCGGCATGGGCCATCCCTTAGCGGTAACTCTGGCCGCAGTTGCGACCCTCTTCGGCCTGATCGATAACGGCTTCAACTTCTCCGCTTTAATTGGGCTGTTTGCTAACAATGCCTGGGGAATCTTTCTCAATTACACCTTGGTTGCTATCCCGCTATTTATTTTCATGGCCCAGATTCTCGACCGCTCCAAGGTTTCTGAAGGGCTGTTTGACGCCCTCTACACCGTCATGGGAGGCCTAAAAGGCGGTTTGGGAATGGCAGTTATTGTGGTCTCAACCGTATTCGCAGCTACCACTGGTATTGTCGGGGCCTCGGTTGTCGCCATGGGCTTGATGGCCGGGCCAGCCCTGTTGAAGCGCGGTTACGACAAATCGCTATCCGCAGGTATCATCTGTTCTTCGGGGACCCTCGGCATTTTGATCCCTCCATCTATCATGCTGGTTGTTTATGGCGGACTGACCGGTCAAAAAGAGACCTCGGTCGGCAACCTGTGTGCCGCTGCTATTCTGCCCGGCCTGTTGTTGTCCGGGATGTACCTGCTGTACGTCGGGGTACGCTGCTACATGAATCCCAAACTTGGCCCACCAATTCCGACAGCAGAGCGCACTGCGACTTTTAGAGAAAAAGTTTCCATGACGATGAAGAACTTCGTGCCGCCATTCGGCTTGATTCTTACCGTCATGGGTACAATTCTAGTCGGAGTGGCGACTCCAACTGAAGCTGCGGCCCTTGGCTGCATCGGCGCATTGATTCTGGCTCTGGTCAGTCGCAAATTAAACTGGGAAGTTATTACCCAGGCATGTATTTCGACTTCTCGCACCACCGCAATGATCATGGCTCTGTTCATTGGTGGAAAATTCTTTTCCGTTGTCTTTCTCAGCATGGGTGGCGGTGACGTCGTTGCCGACGTGCTGCTGGGCATGGATGTTAACCGCTACGTCATTTTCTTCATCATGATGGCGGTGGTCTTCTTCATGGGGATGTTCATCGACTGGGCGGCGATTGTGCTGGTAGTAGTTCCAATTTTCACCCCGATCGCTATGGATCTGGAGTTCAATCCGCTCTGGTTTGCGATGATGATCTGCATCAACCTGCAGACCTCTTTTTTGACGCCGCCATTCGGTTATTCCCTATTCTATTTCAAGGGTGTCGCACCGCCGGAATACACCATGGGCGATATCTATCGCGGGATCCTCCCTTTCGTTATGATTCAGATTTTTGCCCTAGCGACCCTGATATTCTTCCCGCAAATTATCACCTGGCTCCCATCGGTCTTTTTCGGCAGTTAACGGAGAAATTATGCTTCCAGAAATTAAAACCATCCTCTATGCCACCGACCTCAGTGCTGGCTCGAGTCATGTATTCCGCTACGCACTCAGCCTGGCCAAACGCTATCAGGCCCAGGTCAGCATCCTGCATGTGGTCGAGCCTTTGAGCCCTTTTGCCCAGAGCCTGGTGGAGTTGCATGTTTCACATCAAGCGTCAGAAACTCAACATTTGGAAATCCGCAATCAACTTCTAACGACACTTAAAGAACGTCTTCATGCCTTTTGCGAGAAAGAAGCCTGTGCCGCTGAAGAAAATCTGATTGCAGAGATTCAGGTCCTTGAAGGTCAGACTGCCCCGACGATTATCAAGCAGGGCGCAGCCTGCCAGGCGGATATGATCGTCATGGGGACCCACCAGCATTCTGCTATCGGCGAGGCCCTGCTCGGCACGACCGCGCACAAGGTCCTGCACAGCTGTACCCTGCCGACCCTGCTGATCCGCATTCCCGAGTAGGACAAGAACTGCGCGTATCCTGAGGAGGACAAAGATTATTATGCTCGATAAAAACATACTTGAAACACTTATCCAGCAACTGGGAAAAGCGGCCGTTGTTTCTGAGGCTGAAGACCTGCTGGTTCTCGGCTATGACTCGACCCCCGGCCTGCACCACGCGCCCGATGTTGTGATCTATCCGACCAGCAGTGAGCAGGTGCAGATCGCGATGCAGATTGCCCGCGACCACAAACTGCCGATCACCCCACGCGGCAGCGGCACCGGACTTTCAGGCGGCAGCATCCCGATCAACGGCGGCATGGTCATCTGTCTGAACAAGATGAACCAGATTCTCGAGATCGACGAAGAGAACCTGACTGCCACCTGTCAGGCTGGGGTGGTTACCCTCGACCTGTTCAATGCCGTGGCCGAAAAGGGGCTCTTCTATCCGCCCGATCCAGGCTCACAGAAGATCTCGACCCTGGCCGGCAATGTCATGGAAGATGCCGGTGGCCTACGTGGCCTGAAATATGGCGTGACCCGTGATTATGTGATGGCGCTTAAGTGCGTACTACCGGATGGCAGTCTGCTCTCCACCGGCGGTAAAAGCGTCAAGGATGTTGCCGGTTACGCCTTTAAAGATCTGCTGGTTGGCTCGGAAGGAACCCTGGCGATCATCACCGAGATCACCGTTAAGTTGATTCCGCCGCCACAGGACAAGCGGACCCTTCTGGCCTACTTCGACGATATTCAGATTGCCGGAGCGGCAGTCTCGAAGATCATCGCCGCCAAGATCATCCCCTCGACCATGGAGATCATGGACAAGGCGACCATTAACTGTGTTGAGGATTACGTCAAGATCGGCCTGCCGCGCCAAATGGCGGCGCTGCTGCTGATCGAGGTCGACGGCCACCCGGCGATGGTTGCCGAAGAGGCCGAAGGCGTGGAACGGATCCTCAATGAGGTGGGAGCGGCCGAAGTGCATGTCGCCAAGGATGCCGAAGAAGCGGCCAGCCTGGCGGAAGCACGGCGGACCGCGCTATCGGCCCTGGCTCGGGTTTCACCGACGACCCTGTTGGAAGATGCCACGGTGCCGCGTTCGAAGCTGGCCGAGACCTTTGCCCTGATCGAAAGGTTGACCGAAAAGTATCAGCTGACCGTCGGCACCTTCGGCCACGCCGGCGACGGAAACCTTCACCCGACGGTGCTCTGCGACGAACGAAATCTGGATGAAATGAAGCGCGCTCACGCCTTTTACGACGAACTCTACGAGCAGGTTCTGGCCTGGGGCGGGACCGTCTCCGGCGAGCATGGTATCGGCATCGCTAAAAAAGAGTACCTGGCGCGGCAGATCGGCCCGGGCGGGGTCGCGGTGATGAAACGAATCAAACAGTCATTCGACCCCGACGGGATTCTCAATCCGGGCAAGATCTTCGTCGCAGACGGGGAGTAGACCGATGAACAAAAAAGAGAAACTGGGTAATTTTACCGCCGAGGACGCACCGGAATATGAAGATATGCTGCAGTGCATGCGCTGTGGCTTCTGCCTGCCGACCTGCCCGACCTTTGCCCTTACCGGCCGCGAACGCTCCAGCCCACGCGGACGGGTCGCCCTGGCGCGGGCGGTCGCCGAGAATAAACTCGAATTTACCCAAGCGGTCAAAGAGGAGGCCTACTTCTGCCTCGACTGCCGCGCCTGCACCACCGCCTGCCCTTCCGGCGTACGCGCCGGCGAGGTGATGGAGATCTGCCGCAGCCAATCGCATCAGCAGTCTCCCTTAGGGCATATCGGCAGGAGCTTTCGAGAATTCATCCTGCAGCGGATGCTGCCCAACCCCGACCTGCTCGAGAAATCGATGCTGCCCGCGCGCCTCTACCAGCGTCTCGGCATTCAGTGGCTGGTGCGCCACTCCAAGGCGCTCAAACTCGGCCCGGCCTGGATAGACAAAGCCGAGGGGATGATGCCCAAGCTTGATGCACCCTTGCGCCCGCAACTTCCAGAGGTAACACCAGCTCTGGGTGAAAAACGAGGAAAAGTTGGTTTCTTTCTCGGTTGTATCATGACTCTGATGTACCCCGAAGTTTCACGTCAGACAGTACGCGTCCTCGCGCACCAGGGCTTCGATGTCATCACCCCCAAAGAGACCAAGTGCTGCGGCGCCCCGCATCTCAATGAAGGGGATCGCCAGACAGCCCGTGAACTGGCACTCTTTAATCTCGATTTGTTCCTTAAGGCCGACGTCGACTACATCGTCACCGACTGCGCCGGATGCGGGGCGAGTCTCAAGGAGTACGAAGAGTTACTCGCGGAAGAAGAGGATCACCAGCGTCTGGAACTCTTCCGCAGTAAGGTGCGAGACGTTCAGGAGTTGCTGTGCGATGTCGGCCTGCGCACCGAGGGGCTTAAACCGGTCAAGACCAGCGTCACCTACCACGAGCCCTGCCATCTCTGTCATGCACAAGGGGTCTCAAATCAGCCGCGTGAACTGCTTAAAGCAATTCCGGGTGTCGAATTCAGGGAGATGAATGAGGCGAGCTGGTGTTGCGGCAGTGCGGCAACCTGGGGCCTGAAGTTTTCGGATGAGTCGCAGCAGGTTCTCGATCGCAAACTGTCGAATGTCGCGGCAACCGATGCCGAGCATCTGGTTACTGCAAACCCTGGTTGCCATCTGCAATTGGCATGGGGCCTCAAACAGGCAGGGATGAAACAGGACGTACTGCACCTGATGGAACTTCTCGGACGCGCGACTCCCGAGGTCTGAGTCAGGTCAACAGATCAATCTCTCCGGAATTTTCGAGACATCTTCCGGAGATCGCCCCGATTCCTTTTACAAGAGGTCGGGGCTTTTTTTGTCGATATAAAAAGAACAGGAAGCCTAATCCAGGCACTTCACATGACGATTAGAGTTCCCGATTCAGATCGGTATCCGCATCTTTTTACAAAAAGTGCGAAGCACCATCTCTGCCTGCCTCAGGCGCGATAATCGCATATGTTTGGCCTTGATCAACAAGGCATCTTCAGAGGGAACCTGCAGAGCACGGACCTCGCGTTGAACGACTGCCAGATTGGTCAAAATAGTCTTCAGGTCTGCAGGTGTATATTTCTTCAACCCTGGTGCCGAGAAGCTCATAAAGCCTTCTGCGATATCCTGCGCTATTTTTTTCGGGTTTCCTGCGATCGCCATAACTTCCCCCTGAAACGATAATCTATCGATATGAACCTGTGAAAAAAGCACCGGTTCAATACCAGGTGCTTCAATAATTTCTGATTCAACCTGAGATTCGGTCAGGCCGTATCAGGGCGTTCCCGCTGCAGGAAAAGAGCAAGTTTCTCTTCAACCAAGGTCAAGTGCACCATCATCTTCTCCCGCGCTCGCTCAGGGTCGTGATCGGCAATCGCCTCGAGAATTTCACGATGATGATTGAGGAGCAACTCGATATAACCTTCTTTACTATAAAACTCCCCCAACGCCACCATAATCGTAGTCTGAAACAGTGTCTGGATCGTATCGAGAACATGAATCTGCAGAGTGTTGTGGGTCGCAGCCGTAATTGTGAGGTGGAACTGAGTATCAATCTCTGGATCCCATCCCCCACTGGCAGCCTGCTCAACCATCACCTCGTACAGTTCACGCATCCGCTCAATCTCTGAATCTTCAGCACGTTTGGCAGCGAGGTAGGCAGACCATGTCTCCAGCCCCATCCGTACCTCAGTCAAAGCGTGTAACATCCGTGGATCACGACGTTCAACCATACTCGCCAAAGGATCAGCTATCGATCTCTCAGTCAGAGAACGAACGAAAGTTCCACCTCCTTGCCGCGATTCGAGAAATCCCATCGCCTCAAGAACCATGATTGCCTCGCGCACTGAAGGCCGACTGACCCCAAGAAAGACTGCCAGTTCGCGCTCTGAGGGGATTCGTTCGCCGGGCTTAAGCTCGCCATTACTGATCAGATTTTTGATTTGTGAGATGATCTCTTCAGAGAGCTTTTTCGGCCGAATCGGCCTAAAGACAGGCGGCATAAACTTCCTCCAGTTAGGTGGTATGACCTTTTACCATGGAGGGGGTTGCAAAACAAGGAAAGAACAGTAGCAAAGGGGTCAGCTTTCATCGCCCATACTACGACGAAAACGGGAGAACCACTGCTGGAAATCAGCCTCTTCGCGCTCCATCTCGAAAGCATTAATCAACCCACGAGATAACGAAACGGCCAGAGCCCGGTTGCGCAAGTTAAAGGAATCACCAACCTTCTCACAATGAAACTGATCCTGATCAAGACCAAGCTTGATATAGAGAGAATTAAGTCGGCTCTGGACCCCACGCCGTGACAGATAGCGCCGCTGGGCAATTAGATTATCGGTCAGACCAAGTGAGATATCGAGTAATGCCTCATATTCAATATCGGACAAAGCGGTCAGACTATGGCCTGCGCGCCCCTGAACCTTGCGAACCTCAGGGTCGATCCAACATTGCTCATCGAGTAAAACCGTGCGCACCGCCGATGCAATGCGTTCCTTGGGGCTCGACTTAAGAACATAACCGTATACCGTTTCTGGCGGTACTATCCGTGCTAAAGAACGCACGTACATCTCATCTTTAAACTGGCTCCAAAACACAATACGAGTCTGAGGTTTCGCATCCCAGAGCGCACGAGCCATCTCGATCCCGTTGAGTTCAGGCATCTGGATATCACTAACCACCAAGGGATCGTCGATTGACAGGGCGAGCTCGAGAGCAATCTTACCATTGGGAGCCCTGACGATTTCGACATCTTCCTCCCAATCATCAAATAACTGATCAAGAAAAAGGTAATCTTTGGGGTTATCCTCAGCGATCAAAATTTTCAAATCAGCCATATCATCCCTTTTTTCTGTCTGATTCTGCATCAATCAGTGCCGCAACGGGTAAGCGTAGCTCAAACCTAGTTCCACTACTGAAGCGCGAACTCAACCAGTCAACTTCGGCACCGATTGCCCGCGCGCGCTCGCGCAGATTATTCAACCCACGGCCACCTGCGCTTCCCAATGCTGGTGAAACAAAACCACGGCCATTGTCTTCCACGGAAAGAACTAATTGGCTGCCGCGCAGTTCAAGACCAACCTCAAAACGGCCGGAGGCAGCATGCTGAATAACATTGCTGATTGCCTCAATCCCAATTCGGTAAAGAGCCAACTGCTGCAAACGACTGAGACCCAAATCCACTATCTTTGCATCACAATAGTAATGATACTGTGGCAAGCCAGGCCCTTCACATTGTCCTGTTAGATGAGCCTCAAGGGCCGCGCCGAGGCCGAGAATATCCAGAGTTTGCGGATGTAGATTGTTCATAATATCACGCAAATTACTCATCGCACGTGTCAGGTTAAGCTCGAGATCCCGGGCCTGCTGACGACAAGGATTGTCACTTGCAGCGGCAAACCCCTGCAGGTCGCGCAGTATAGATGAGAGGTCGGCCAGCGTTTGATCATGAAGATCCATAGCTATCCGTCGCCGCTCATCCTCGGCCCCTTCATAAAGTTTTTCGGTGCCAACAACCTGGATCAATCTTTTTGTCATTAGATTGATCGACAGAGTCAATGCATCAAGTTCGTCGTCAATTCGTTCTGGCGCCGCCGGGGGTTCGAGTTCTCCTGCCGCAATCCGGCCGGCGGCATTTGAGAGGGACTGGATGCGACTAAGAATACGACGGCCGAAATAGAGCGAGAGAACGATGCCAAGCAGAATCGAGATTCCAACGACTAGAATCATCACCAGAGCTGTCCGCTCGACAAGATCGTCAATGTCCTTGGTGTGCAGCCCACGTAATTTTTGACGCTGTAGCGAAGTCAAGTTTGTCAGCTCAGTCACTTCGGATCGGAATTGAGTGATCGCGGTCAGAAGCAACTCAATGTCGACTCCTTTTGTGGGGCTAAGATCAGTGGCCAGCTCACGCAGATGCGCCAACTTAATGGGTTTCACCAGCTCGCCGAAAGGCTCAATGCGTTCAACAGCGTTCGCGGCCAACTCTGCCAAACTGGTCATAGCTTCCAGTTCATTCTCTTCAGCCATCCCTCGACGACTTATCTGCAATAAAATTCGCTGCATCCGACGTGATGCAAGGTCAGCCTCGGCCAATGAAATAAATGCTGTTCCCAATGACTTGGCTTCGCGTCGTTTCACCGAAAGGTCCCAGTAGGTAAACTGCATGAAGCCAAGCAGCATGGTCAGCAGCAAAAGGACCAACGCTGGTGCAAGAAGCACTTGATGTTTAACGGTAATTCTCATGGATGAAGACTAGCAGCTCCCGTTAAAAAAATCACGTCACACAGGTCCGTGGATCATTTCCCTTTGCAACGCTCACAGCTGAAGAAGACGATATAGGGCAGAGATAACTTTCACTGACTCCAAGTCATAATTTTTGACGCCTAAATGAGTATGCCGCATTTATCAGCAATAACTTAACTACAGAGCTTGACGGAGGCATTGCCGGTAATTGACGATTAGGAAGGATAACATTCTTGAGCTTTTCGTGCAGCTAAGGACATTAAACAAAAAAAGCCCCACAGACCTGGAGGGGGGGTAGGTCTGCGGGGCCAGAGACCCGAAGATCCCTTTTCTTACATATACCGCACTGGCCAGCCGAAGTAAATATCCCAGACTATTCCAGAGCTCTACTAGAAAGACTAGTCTTCTTTCAGAATATATCCAACACCACGTACGGTATGAATCAATTTTTTATCAAAATCACGATCGACTTTCTTACGCAGATAATTTACATAAACATCAATAATATTTGTGAAACTGTCGAAGGTATAATCCCAGACATGCTCTGCAATCATTGTCCGAGTAAGAACCTGATTCGGGCTACGCATAAAGTATTCAAGTAACGCATATTCCTTGGCCGTCAGATCGATCTCTTTCCCTTCG